>NZ_JAKJSW010000028.1:0-41759 GCF_050337375.1 Vibrio makurazakiensis
GAATAATAAACAGTTACTCTTACGAGCTGAACGTGATTTGAATGACCTCGGGCAAGAGGCGCTCATAGTTTCTTTTATCGTACTAATATTTGCCTTGCCGTCTGCGTTGTTGGTGATTCATTACCGCCGAAGAAGTATGGAGAGCAAACTGGCACGCGCAGCCTTGAATGGTATGTCAGCGGTCGTGATTTCAGATAAAGCACACCGCACTATCATGATAAACAACAAATTCGAAAGTATGACAGGCTATAGCATTAAACAAGTCGAGGGCAAAAACTCACTAAAAATGCTGTTTAATGATAAAGACGAATTGAACTCGATGATGAGCATTTGGTCTCATCTTGCTGGCGAAGATGTTTGGGAAGGTGAGGTTGCCTGTAAAACCAAGTTAGGTATGCCTTTGACCGTGCTTATGAGAATTCATGCAATGAAGAACTCTGTCGGTAAAGTGAGTTATTACATTAGCTCTATTGTGGATATAACCGAGCGTAAAGAGCTCGAAAATCAATTGCGTCACCTTAGTGAGCGCGATCCGCTAACCCAACTTTGGAACCGTAGAAAGTTCGAAGAGCAATTGGAAAATTATACTCAAATTCAGCAGCGTTACCCGAATAGCCATGATACGTGTCTTGCGCTCATTGATATTGACCATTTTAAACGAATTAATGATGAGCTAGGACATGATGAAGGTGACCGAGTCATTAAAGCGGTTGCTCAAGCTTTAGAGCACTCTTTAAGATCTACGGATATGGTTTCGAGAGTTGGCGGTGAAGAGTTCGCGATATTAATGCCACATACGCCTTTGAGTGAGGCCGAAATCGTACTCAATCGTCTTAGAACTTTTATTGGTACCTCAAAAGGAACGCCTGTGACTATTAGTGTCGGCGTGACCGATCTTTCAGACAATAGTACTCGCTCATATAAATGTGCGGATATTGCTCTTTATGAGTCGAAATCTTCTGGGCGTGATAAAGTTTCTTTATGCTCAAGTAATGACGATATTGCTTAGGTTCTAATTCTCATTTAATCAGATAATTAGTGAATTATTGCTCTGATTTTAAGTTCAGAACTGATTGTCACACTTCCTACAAGGTTAGACTAAAGTCTAATGCGCCTTTTAAATTGAACTACACTCAAAATAGATCGTCGGTTGAGCTATTTTCTGCTGTATGAGTGCAACTGATGATAGATATTGTTAGGAACTGTATAGCTCGCGCTTAAATAACTCGTCAAACAATGCCACTGTTTTATTGTCAGTTACGTAAAGGGTTTACCTAAACCCACAGCTGCTTTGCATAGAAAGTTAGCGGACGGAAAGCTATGCAGTCTCATGGGTGAGGCGCTTATGTTCGTAGGTTTTTTAGTAAGAATAACGATTGGCTGCTTAGCCATACTTGGCTTTCAGCTAAGTGCGATTTATTTCTTGTTATTGGTCGTGCTATTGAATACACACCACAAAGAATTTTTCGGCTGGTAGTGAACGTACAGGTTCTGAAAGGCAGTGTCAGAAATAAAAAAACGGAGCAATGAGCTCCGTTTTTTTGTATTTTTCAGCTTCAATAACTCGCTTGTTATGCAGCTTCAATCACTTCTTCAATGCGCTTCATTGAACCAAGTAAATGTTGGTCAAGCAATTCAGCTGCTTGTTCAGGGTTCTTTGCTAGAACAAGTTTCATGATCATTTCATGTTCATCTATGTTGAATAGGTCATTTGAAATTGAGTCAGACGAAAGAGCAAGGTAGCGGTAGCGCTTCACTTGGTTAATCAAGTCGCTAAAAAACTCAAACATGTTTTTAGATTCTGAACCTTCAAGAAGTGCAACATGGAACTGTTGATGACGTTCTTCCCACTCATTGTAGTCAAACTCGCCAGCAACGTTCTGAGTGCGTGATAGCTTGTGGTATGAAGTTAGAACTTCCAGTTCCCAGCTTTCATCACCAGTGGCAATCGCTTTCTTTAGCAATACAGAAGAAACAACACGCAAGCTTTCATATAGGTCGTTCAGCTCTTCTTTCGAAACAGGAGCAACCCAGCAGCCTTTTTGTGGCTCAAGCTTTACATACTTGCTCCAAGAAAGTTGAACGAGTGCTTCACGAATTGGGGATGCACCAACTTGGTACTTGTCCTTAAGGTCTGCGACTACCAATTTTTGACCTGGACGTAAATCGCCGTTAAGAATGTCTTGGCGAATCATCTTTGATACTTTGTCGGTTAAAGTTGGACTAGACACTGAATATCCTCATGTAACTTAGTTGGTAACAGTTAACTCTAAAATAATGGGTAGAATTAACGGTACGGAATGCTTAATGAGGTGAATAATACAGCGTACTGAATAGGGAGGCAAGTTTTGTTTCATAAAAAAAAGAGGGCCTAAGCCCTCTTTTATAGTTTATGCAAATGTATTCACTTCATTATAGAACGTGAACAGATGCCGTGTTAGTTGTGCCTGAAGCTACTAGAGCACCAGATACCATAACTACGATGTCGCCTTTCTTACCAAAATCAGCGTTAAGAACGTATTCTTTACCGTTTTTGTAGAACTCATCAGTGCTGTCGATTGAATCAACAAGAACTGGACGAACACCTTTAGTAAGAACTAGCTGTGCAGCAGTCTTAGGGTTTGTCGTTAGAGCAACGATGTTTGCAGTTGGGAAGTACTTACGTACAGAGCGAGCTGATTTGCCGCCTTCAGTTGCAACAATGATAAGTGGAGCAGCTAGCTTCTCAGCTGTGTCTACTGCACCTTTACATACTGCTTCAGTAATACGTAGGCGTGGGCTGTCTAGGCGAGAACCTAGTTCAGCTTTAAGTGCGCTGTCAGTACGGTTAGCGATTTGAGCCATGATAGTCACAGCTTCAACTGGGTACTTACCTTTAGCTGTTTCGCCAGAAAGCATTACAGCATCAGTACCATCCATGATTGCGTTTGCAACGTCACCCGCTTCTGCACGAGTTGGACGTGGGTTGCTGATCATAGAATCAAGCATTTGAGTTGCTGTGATAACTGTCTTACGTGCACGGTTACACTTCTCGATCATCATCTTCTGAGCAAAGATTACTTCTTCAGCTGGGATCTCAACACCTAGATCGCCACGAGCAACCATGATGCCGTCAGAAAGCTCAAGAATTTCGTCGAAGTTATCAACGCCTTCTTGGTTTTCGATTTTAGAAATGATGTGAATGTCGTTGCCGCCGTTAGCGTTAAGGATTTCACGGATTTCTTTTACGTCTGCGCCTTTACGGATGAAAGATGCAGCTACGAAATCAACGCCTTGCTCACAACCAAACTTAAGGTCAGCTTTATCTTTTTCTGAAAGAGCTGGAAGTTGAACTGAAACGCCAGGAAGGTTAACACCTTTGTTTTCGCCTAGAGCACCGTTGTTAAGAACTTTACACTTAACTTCAGTTTCAGTAGTTGAGATAACTTCCATTTCAATTAGGCCGTCATCTACTAGGATTGTGTTACCAGCAGAAAGGTCTTTAGCGAAGCCAGCGTAAGTTACTGCTACAACGTCTTTGTTACCTACAACTGCGATATCAGTTGTGAAAGTGAACTCTTGACCAGCAACTAGATCTACGTCGTTACCGCCTTCAAGCTTGATAGTACGGATCTCAGGACCTTTAGTATCAAGTAGGATAGCTAGTTGCTTACCTGCATTTTCCATTACTTTACGGAAGTTCGCGATACGAGTGCCGTGCTCTGCGAAGTCACCGTGAGAGAAGTTCAGGCGCATTACGTTCATGCCTGCGTTCACAAGTTCAGTTAGTTTCTCTACAGATTCAGTTTTAGGGCCAATCGTACATACGATTTTGGTCTTTTTCATGGAAGATACTCTCCGGTAAGTATTGTTACAATTTGAAATTTGTCTGTGTACTGAAGGGGCTACGTTTATCGAGCAACATTTTGTGCCTGTTGTTCAAGATAACGTTACTTCGTTTCTCTTCAGAGTTGTAATTCGCTCATCAAGTTTAGTCATTTTATGACCAACTCAATTTCAATTAACGTCAGTTTTTTGTGACTTACTCCACCATATCAGGTGAAAGTGACCAAAAAATAACGGGTAATTTCGTAATTTTTTTTCTTTTCGGGTGCGGATTCTACCACCTAATGACTTCAATATCACTGCTTAACAATTGTCTTAGGACAAGGTTTTGGTGCTAATTATTAATTTTTTAGATCGAAATAAATGGACGCTATAGTTTCATCTTGATTATAATAACTTTCAAATCGAAACCTTATGGTCTTTAATTAATGTCGAAACGAAACACGCAACTAAGAAGGCACTCAATATCTGTTCTCGTAAATGAAAAAGGCGAGGTAAGTGTTGAAGAGTTATCCGTAAAGTTTGAAACCTCTGAGGTCACGATTAGAAAGGATCTTGCTTCGTTAGAGAAAAATGGTCAACTTTTGCGCCGCTATGGTGGAGCAATTGCGCTACCTAAAGAAGTTGTTAGTGATGAGTTGAGTTATAAGGTTTCGAATCGAAAGGTATCACTAGCTACAGCTGCCGCTTCACTAATCCGCGACCATAATCGCATTGTTATTGATAGCGGAAGTACAACTGGAGCCTTAATTCGACAACTTAATCATAAGAATGGCTTGGTTGTTATGACGAATTCACTGCATGTAGCTAACGCGCTTAACGAGCTTGAAAGTGAACCGACATTATTAATGACAGGCGGCACTTGGGACACGCATTCAGAATCATTCCAAGGTCAAGTTGCTGAGTCGGTGTTACGTGCTTACGATTTTGATCAGTTGTTTATCGGTGCTGACGGTATTGATTTAGAGCGTGGGACAACAACATTCAATGAATTAGTTGGACTGAGCAAGGTCATGGCAGAAGTCTCGAGAGAAGTCATTGTTATGGTCGAATCAGAAAAAATTGGTCGTAGAATTCCAAACTTAGAATTGGGCTGGAAAGATATAGATGTCTTGATCACTGACGGTGACTTAGACCAAGAAACAATATCAATCATAGAATCACACGATGTACGAGTGATCATTAATCAATAGATATGAAATAAGAATCCTATACTTAACTTGACGTTGAAATGGCTTTGCTTGCAGCCAGTAGGAATTTAAAAATTATAATAGGGGTAAAAACATGTGTGGAATTGTTGGTGCAGTAGCACAGCGTGATGTAGCAGAAATTTTAGTAGAAGGTTTACGTCGACTTGAGTATCGCGGTTATGACTCTGCGGGCGTTGCCATTGTTGATTCTGATAAAAACCTAACGCGAGTAAGACGCCTGGGTAAAGTAAACGAATTGGCTGAAGCGGTTGAACAGGAACAGGTTATCGGCGGTACTGGTATCGCTCACACTCGTTGGGCTACACATGGTGAACCCTCAGAAGCTAATGCTCACCCACATATGTCTGGTGATATTGCGGTTGTGCATAATGGCATTATCGAAAACCATGAATCGCTACGTTCTTTACTACAAGAACGTGGGTACACATTCACTTCTCAAACTGATACTGAAGTGATCGCTCATTTAGTTGAGTGGGAATTACGTACATCTTCTTCGCTGGTTGAAGCACTGCAAAAGACGGCAAAACAGCTTGATGGTGCTTATGGTACGGTCGTTGTTGATCGTAAAGATCCTAGTCGCGTTGTTGTTGCGCGTTCAGGCAGCCCAATTGTGATTGGTTTTGGTGTTGGTGAAAACTTCCTAGCTTCTGACCAGTTGGCGCTACTTAGCGTAACTCGCCGTTTCATGTACCTAGAAGAGGGTGATGTCGCTGAAGTGACACGCCGTGAAGTTTCTGTTTTTGATGTACGAGGCGAGCGTGTTGAGCGTGAAGTTGTTGAATCGAATGCTGAACATGATGCTGGTGATAAAGGTGAATACCGTCACTTTATGCAAAAAGAGATTTTTGAGCAGCCAACAGCGTTGATCAACACAATGGAAGGTCGAATCTCTGATACTTCTGTGATCACTAATGCTATTGGTGTTAATGCAGAAGATATTTTGAAAAAAGTCGAACATGTTCAAATCATCGCATGTGGTACATCTTACAATTCAGGTATGGCTGCGCGCTACTGGTTCGAATCGCTGGCTGGTGTAAGTTGTGATGTCGAAATTGCTTCTGAATTCCGCTACCGCGATTTTGTAGTACGCCCTAATAGCTTATTGGTTACTTTATCTCAGTCAGGTGAAACCGCGGATACGCTTGCAGCACTTCGCTTAGCAAAAGAAAAAGGTTACATGTCTGCTATGACAATTTGTAACGTCGCTGGTTCTTCTCTTGTTCGTGAGTCCGATTTTGCCTTTATGACTCGTGCTGGTACTGAAATCGGTGTTGCATCAACTAAAGCGTTCACTACTCAACTAGCCGCTATGTTAATGATGGTGACTTCAATTGGCCGCCTTCAAGGGCGTGTAAATGAAGAGAAAGAAGCTGAGATCGTTCAAGCTCTTCATGATCTGCCTGCTGATATCGAGAAAGCCCTAGCATTTGATAAAGAGATAGAAGCACTGGCACCTGACTTTGCTGATAAACACCACACACTATTTTTAGGACGTGGTGAGTTTTACCCTATCGCGATGGAAGCATCTCTTAAGCTTAAAGAGATATCTTACATTCATGCAGAGGCATACGCCGCTGGTGAGCTTAAGCATGGTCCATTGGCACTGATTGATGCGGATATGCCAGTTGTCGTTATTGCCCCAAGTAACGAGCTACTTGAGAAATTGAAATCTAATGTCGAAGAAGTGCGTGCTCGTGGTGGTCTACTGTATGTATTCGCTGATGAAGACGCTGGCTTTGAAAGTGATGAAAACATGAAGATCATTAAGATGCCTCACGTAAGCGAAGTGACAGCATCAATTTACTACACAGTACCAATGCAGCTGCTTTCGTACCATGTTGCCTTAATCAAAGGGACTGATGTAGATCAACCTCGTAATTTAGCAAAAGCCGTAACGGTAGAGTAAGCCAGGAATGTAATTAAGCAGGTGATGTGATTCCGATAAGGCTATTGGAGTTAGTGAATAATGTAATATTGCTTTTATTCATAAAGCTAAATAATTTATCGCTCACAAGTTATACAAATTTTAAATCAAACATTGTATGAAACTGCTAACTTTAGAAGTGCGGGTAATCAACTAATTATAAAGTCGATACCACCTTTGTTTTGCTGACTGGAATAGACGGGAGCCTTGTGCTCCCGTTGTTTTATCTGCTGTAAGGTAATGTAGGAATTGGCTGTTGATTGTACCAACTTAGATACTTAGCTTTTAGAAAGCAAAAAGCCAGAGCAGTATTAACTGTTCTGGCTTTTTTAATTTGGTGGCCCCTCCCAGATTTGAACTGGGGACCGAACGATTATGAGTCGTGCGCTCTAACCACTGAGCTAAGGGGCCGATAGGGGATAGATTATAGGGGATGCTGTTACTGGTGTCTAGCGCCTATCTAGGGCTTTTACGGGTGATTGTGCTCAGTTCTTAGCCACTTAAATCAAGTAGATACAAAAAAGGTGAGCCATAGCTCACCTTTTCTATTTTATGCTTAAAAGCTAATCACAAATACGTGTGATTACTCGTCTAGGAAGCTGCGCAGAGTTTCTGAGCGACTTGGGTGACGAAGTTTACGTAGTGCTTTAGCTTCGATCTGACGGATACGCTCACGAGTAACGTCAAACTGCTTACCAACTTCTTCTAGAGTGTGGTCAGTGTTCATGTCGATACCAAAACGCATACGCAGTACTTTAGCTTCACGAGGAGTTAAGCCAGCAAGAACGTCTTTAGTTGCCCCGCGTAGGCTTGTTGCCGTTGCAGAGTCTAAAGGCAGTTCTAGAGTCGTATCCTCGATGAAATCACCTAGGTGCGAATCTTCGTCGTCACCGATTGGTGTCTCCATTGAGATTGGCTCTTTAGCGATTTTCAGCACTTTACGGATCTTGTCTTCAGGCATTTGCATGCGCTCAGCCAGTTCTTCCGGAAGTGGTTCACGACCCATCTCTTGTAGCATTTGACGAGAGATACGGTTTAGTTTGTTGATCGTTTCGATCATGTGAACCGGAATACGGATAGTACGAGCTTGGTCGGCAATCGAACGAGTGATTGCTTGACGGATCCACCAAGTAGCGTAAGTAGAGAATTTGTAACCACGACGGTATTCAAACTTATCTACAGCTTTCATCAGACCGATGTTACCTTCTTGGATTAGATCCAGGAATTGTAGACCACGGTTTGTGTACTTCTTAGCAATCGAGATTACTAGACGTAAGTTCGCTTCAACCATCTCTTTCTTCGCACGACGAGCTTTCGCTTCACCGATAGACATACGACGGCTGATATCTTTGATGCTTTGAACCGTAAGTGACGTTTCGCGCTCAATGATGTCTAGTTTTTGAATTGAACGACGAATGTCGTGTTCATTTCGTTTGATTTTTTCTGCGTATGGTTTGTCTGAAGCTAGAACTTCATCTAACCATGCTTCGCTAGATTCGTTGCCTGTGAATAGGGCGATGAAAGATTTCTTCGGCATTTTGCCGTACTCAACAGTTTGGCGCATGATTAGGCGCTCTTGAGTACGTACACGATCCATAGAAGTACGAAGTTCGTTTACTAGGTGATCAAACTGCTTTGGTGTAAGACGGAATTCTTTGAATACGTCTTGCATCATTGTTGTTGCAATAACGGCTTTCGGGCTTTCTGGGCCGTACTCGTTGATCGCTAGTTGACGATTTTGGTAGCTGTTACGAAGTGCAGTGAACTTCTCAAGAGCAAGCTCAGGATCAATACCTGTGTCTTCTTCTTCCTCGTCTTCTTCGTCTTCTTTTTCTGCGTTTTCTTTGTCTTCGTCTTCCAAATCAGTTTCAGCAAGTTCTGAACCGATGTGAGTCGCCGTTGGCGCAGCTGTGCCATCGTCGTCTGGGTCAACAAAGCCATTGATAAGGTCTGTTAAACGAATTTCTTCTGCTTGAACACGGTCAAACTGTTCCAAGATGTATGGAATTGTACCCGGGTATTCAGCAACAGATAATTGAACCGTATTGATACCATCTTCAATACGTTTCGCAATGTCGATTTCGCCTTCACGAGTCAGTAGCTCAACTGTACCCATCTCACGCATGTACATGCGAACTGGGTCAGTAGTACGGCCGATCTCGCTTTCTACGCTTGAAAGCGCAGCAGCAGCAGCTTCAGCTGCATCTTCATCTATATTGGCATCGTCATCGTTCAATGCAAGATCATCAGCATCTGGTGCAGTTTCTACTACTTTGATACCCATGTCGTTGATCATTTGAATGATGTCTTCTACCTGTTCAGAATCCACGATTTCTGCAGGTAGGTGGTCGTTTACTTCGGCGTAGGTCAGATAGCCTTGTTCCTTGCCTTTAATAACAAGTAATTTTAGCTGTGACTGCGGATTTTGATCCATAGATGATATCCAACTTCAGGTCTGGTGAAGGACGTTGCACTATTAATGCAAACCATAAATTCTAACAAATTAACTTATTGCAGGCTAAAGAACAGGGTTACGCTTTTAAATCTAGCATTAAGGCTAGCAGCTCCCTTTTTTCGTCGGCTGATAAGCCGATACTTCTTGCTTTAGCTTGCAGGTTTTCAATTTGTTTTTCTACGCATTGGGCAAGGATATTGTCCAATGAGTCTAAAAATATATCTTCTTGATTGTCTTCATCAAGGGGGATTTCCCAACTCGCGAGACGAGACAGAAGTGCCTCATTTTTGCTATTTCGCCAATGCTCTAATAATTGGCCTGTGTTGATATGGGGATGCTCCCGGCATTTTTCAAGGACCTCAACTAATAAACTTAGTCCAGGAAGAGTGAGTTCTCTCACACTTGAAATATCCGGTACCATATCAGCATAGCTTGGATTTTGGATAAGCAAAGCAATAACTTCACGCATCGGTGTGCGCTTAAGCTCTTTATGTGGCTGAGGTTGCGAGTTATTTGTATGAACTCTTGCTCGCCTTAATTGATTATCAAATCCGGTTCTTTCATCCAACAACTTTTCGAGCAATTCTTGAAAATAGCTGTCTGGAATTTTATTTATCATGCTGCTTGCATGAGCACGCAATGCAGACTTACCTTCGTTAGTACCCAAGTTTAGCTGATGTAGTTCAATGAGGTTTTCAAACAAGTAAGTTGATAACGGGGTCGCATTTTGTACTAGTCGCTCAAAAGCATCTTTTCCGTTTTCACGGATATAGCTATCTGGGTCTTCGCCATCAGGTAAGAACAAGAACTTTAACGTGTTACCTGTTTTTAAATACTCTAATGAGTTTTCTAATGCTCGCCAAGCGGCTTCTTTACCAGCTCGGTCACCATCGTAACAACATACAACAGTGTTGGTTTGGCGAAACAGCAGTTGAACGTGATCGCCTGTTGTAGACGTACCTAGTGAAGCCACTGAATAATCGACGCCATATTGCGCTAGGGCAACCACATCCATGTAACCTTCAACCACTAATATTTGTGGTGGTTCACGGTACGCTTGCATTACCTCATAAAGGCCGTATAGCTCTTTACCTTTATGGAATATTGGTGTTTCAGGTGAGTTTAGGTATTTAGGTGTACCTTCACCTAATAYTCGCCCGCCAAAACCAATAACGCGGCCACGWCGATCGCGAATCGGGAACATGACTCGACCGCGAAAGCGATCATAGCGATTGCCTTTGTCGTTCTCTATCAGCATACCGCCAGTGACGAGCATGTCTTGGGCTTCTTTCTGTTGGCCAAAGTTCTTGCGAACTAAATCCCATTCATCGGCCACAAAGCCGATACCAAACTTTTGAACGACTTCACCTGATAAACCACGGTTTTTAAGGTATTCAATTGCTGGCTTATTGGCTGACAGTTTTAGCTGAGAGCGGTAAAACTGACTGATGCCGCCCATAAGGTCGTAAAGGTTGCGCTTTTGTTCTGTGTTGGCTCTTGGAGCTGTTGATATCTCACCGCTGCGTTGTTCGCGAGGAACATCTAAGCCAAGAAAAGAGGCCAGCTCTTCAATTGCTTCCACAAACTCTAAACGTTCGAACTCCATCATGAAGTCGATGGCATTACCATGAACGCCACAGCCAAAGCAGTGATAAAACTGCTTTTCTTGACTCACACTGAAAGAGGGCGTTTTTTCGTTGTGGAAAGGGCAACAAGCGCCGTAGTTTTTGCCTTTTTTCTTAAGTTTCACACGTGCGTCAACGATGTCGACAATGTCAAGACGCGCTAGGAGATCATCAATGAAACTACGAGGGATGTGTCCGGCCATAAAACCTTAAGAAAAATGCACTAACTGGTGGTGATAATAAAATGGATAAGCTGCAGATACAAACAAGCCGTGCGTTCCAAAGGATTGCACGGCTTGTAGCAACTTTTATGGGGTTAAGCGAGTTTAGAACGAACTAAACCACTAACTTTACCCATATCTGCACGCCCTTGAATTTGTGGTTTCAAGATAGCCATTACTTTACCCATGTCTTGCATGCCCGCTGGTTGAGCTTCTGCAATTGCGCTATCAAGTAGAGCAACAACTTCTTCATCAGTTAGCGGTTGAGGCATAAAGCCTTCAAGTACAGTAATTTCTGTCTTTTCCACATCTGCTAGATCTTGACGATTAGCAGCTTCATATTGAGCAACAGAATCGCGACGTTGTTTAACCATTTTTACCAGCACAGCAAGAATGTCGTCATCGTTAAGAGTGATCTTCTCGTCGACTTCACGTTGCTTGATTGCTGAAAGGGCTAAACGAATAGTGCCAAGGCGCGGTTTGTCCTTGGCTTTCATCGCTAATTTTTGCTCTTCTTTGAGTTGTTCAATCAGAGCCATAACTCAGTCCTTATGGATTAAGTTATTAGTACAGGCGAACGCGACGTGCGTTTTCGCGAGCTAGCTTCTTAGCGTGACGCTTTTGAGCTGCTGCTTTAGCGCGTTTGCGAACTGTAGTTGGCTTTTCGTAATGCTCACGACGACGCACTTCAGAAAGGATACCTGCTTTTTCACAAGAGCGCTTGAAACGACGTAGTGCAACGTCGAACGGTTCGTTTTCACGTACTTTAACTATTGGCATATGCCTTTCACCTCAGGGGTTATTCATTATCGCTGATTACTGATGACCAAATCAGAAAAGTTACCTAATAAGATAACTCTCGTTTAAGTTTGGTCTCTAACCAGCTTGATCAAAAATGGTGCGGAATTTTAATCCGATCACAGTGGCTTTGTAAAGCACTTTGTCGATTATAGTCTGTACAATATTTGTTTGAGAAGCTAAGGCGAGGTAATATTGCGCCAATTTCCCATTTTAAATGAAAGCGTGCCGAGAAAATTATGCGCATTATTGGTATTGAAACTTCTTGTGATGAAACAGGAATCGCGATTTATGATGATGAGAAGGGCTTACTTTCTCATCAGCTTTATAGCCAAGTAAAACTGCACGCCGACTACGGTGGTGTGGTTCCTGAGCTAGCATCGCGTGACCATGTAAAGAAAACTATTCCGTTGATTAAAGCGGCACTGGCTGAAGCTAACTTAACATCAAAAGACATTGATGGTGTGGCTTACACCGCAGGCCCAGGTCTAGTAGGTGCATTGCTTGTTGGTGCAACAATTGGTCGTAGCGTTGCCTACGCGTGGGGAGTACCTGCCGTGCCAGTTCACCATATGGAAGGTCACCTTTTAGCACCAATGCTTGAAGATAACCCACCGCCTTTCCCATTTGTAGCTCTGCTGGTTTCTGGCGGACATACAATGATGGTGGAAGTAAAAGGTATTGGTGAATACAAGATCCTTGGTGAGTCAATTGATGATGCAGCTGGTGAAGCATTTGATAAAACCGCTAAGTTAATGGGACTAGATTATCCTGGTGGTCCATTACTTTCTCGTTTAGCAGAAAAAGGCACACCTGGTCGTTTTAAATTCCCACGCCCAATGACAGACCGCCCTGGTTTAGATATGAGCTTTTCTGGTTTAAAAACGTTTGCTGCGAACACTATTCGTGACAACGACAATGATGACCAAACTCGTGCTGATATCGCATACGCATTCCAAGAGGCGGTTTGTGGCACTCTTGTAATTAAGTGTAAGCGTGCATTGGCACAAACGGGTATGAAGCGTATCGTAATTGCGGGTGGTGTTAGTGCCAACAAACAACTGCGTGTGGAGCTTGAAGCTTTAGCGAAGAAAATTGGTGGTGAGGTTTATTACCCACGTACTGAGTTCTGTACTGATAACGGTGCCATGATCGCTTATGCTGGTATGCAGCGTTTGAAAAATGGTGAAACGGCTGATTTGGCTGTACATGCAACACCGCGTTGGCCGATTGACCAATTAGAGCCAATTGCTGACTAATTAATAGAATATCGATAAACGGTCGCTTGGTTGCGGCCGTTTTTGTATGTCGTCAATGTTTTGCATGTCGAAAGACATTAGGGAAGAAAATGAATAAGTTTACTGTAGATAACCAAACCATGACTTACCTTGACCAAGGTGAAGGCCCTGTACTGGTTTTAGGCCATAGTTACTTGTGGGACAGCAAAATGTGGCTTCCACAAATTGAGCACTTGAGTCAGTCGTATCGCTGTATCGTTCCTGATTTATGGGCTCATGGTCAGTCTGATTTTGCTCCGGCAGCAATGCGTAATTTAAAAGATTATGCAGAGCACATCCTCGCTTTGATGGACCATTTGAATATTGATGAGTTTTCAATCATAGGTTTGTCAGTTGGTGGTATGTGGGGGACTGAAGTGGCTGCACTGGCACCAGGTCGAGTTAAATCATTGGTGTTAATGGATACCTTTGTAGGCCTTGAGCCAGAAGTTGCTCACGTAAAATATTTCGGAATGTTAGATACCATTAACAACGTACAGCATGTCCCACAGCCTATTGTAGAAGCTGTTGTTCCGCTTTTCTTTGCTAATAATGCCGTAGATGAATCTCCTGAGCTAGTTGCTAGCTTTACTCGTCACTTGAACGAGATAAAAGGTGAACAGGCTTCTGAAGTTGCTCGTATTGGACGTATGGTGTTTGGTCGTCGTGACCTGATTGAGACTGTAGAACAGTTTGCATTACCAGTATTAGTGGCTGCTGGCCAAGAAGATAAGCCAAGGCCGGTGCTAGAGTCATACTTGATGCATGATTGTATTACAGGCAGTGAATTAGTGCAGATCCCTAAAGCTGGGCATATTAGTAACTTAGAACAGCCAGAGTTTGTGAACTCTATGCTGAGTCGCTTCTTAGAGAGGGTTTACGGCTAGTTAAACAAGAGAAAAGGTGTGAAAGAAGTTTGTTTTAAGTGATTCTGTTTTTCGTTAGAGCTATGTGTAAGAGCTAGACGTAAGGTCTAAGGAGATTTTAAGCGGACTTCTTTTCACCGATTTTAGGTTCACTACCATCTAATAATCGACGAATATTCTGGTGGTGACGTAAGACAATCAGGCAGCACAGCATAGCGACAGGTAAGGTGTATTGAGGCTTTACCATCCAAGTATAAAACGGGGCTATCAATACTGTAATAATGGCCGCCAGAGATGAATAACGAAACAAAAACGCCACGCAAAGCCAAGTAGCCATTATCATGCCTGTTAGGTCTAATCCAATCGGAGCTATGGCTCCAAGCGCTGTCGCGACTCCTTTCCCACCCTTAAAATGAAAAAACAGCGGGTACATATGTCCTAGGCAAGCTGCTATAGCTATCACACCTAAAATAACTGAGTCTATTCCTAACAAGTAACCTAGCCAGACTGGGATCGTCCCTTTAAGCATGTCACACAACAGAACTGAAGCTGCTGCATATTTTCCGCCAATACGTAATACATTAGTCGCTCCTGGGTTATTTGAACCCACTGAGCGAGGATCTGGCAATTTAGCAATACGGCAGATCAAGACAGCACTAGAGATTGAACCTAATAAATAGGCCACAATAATCATAATTAGTGCTAAAGGGGTCATGTTTGTCCTTAAACGCTTACTAAGCCTTAACGGTGGGAAAATAATGCTCTATCCGAGAGTAATTGATATCATATCCCGAATTTTGAAAATAATACGTTTTTTTCCCCTCTTTGGGTATCCGACCTCTAATAAGGACAAGTCATGGCACTGGATAAAGTTTTCATTGAGCAGCTAGAAGTAATCACAACTATCGGCGTTTACGATTGGGAACAAGAGATTAAGCAAAAGCTTGTTTTGGATATCGAGATGGCGCATGACAATCGCCCAGCAGGAAAAAGTGATGATGTTGTTGATGCTTTGGATTACTCGAAAGTTAGCACTTTAGTTTTAAACCATATTCAGAATGGTCGGTTCTTATTGGTTGAACGTGTTGCAGAAGAAGTTGCAGAACTGATCATGGCAGAGTTCTCGGTACCTTGGATTAAGATCCGTTTAGCGAAACCTGGTGCCGTTCCTCAGGCGAAAGCCGTTGGTGTTGTAATCGAAAGAGGCAACGCATGAACACCGTCTATGTTGGTGTAGGTACCAACATAGAACGTGATAAGCACGCTAGAGCTGCATGGGAAGAGTTACTGACTTGTGGCTCTAACTTAAGATGTTCGAAGATTTATCATTGCGATCCAGTTGGTTTTGATAGCCACCCATTTTATAACTTCGTCGTCGAGTTAGTAACGGATCTGCCATTGACTGAATTTTCACAACGGCTCCGTACAATAGAGTTTAAGTGGGGGCGCTCGGAAAACGCACATAAACTTGAGGATCGTACTTTGGATCTTGATATTGTGCTGTTTGGGAACATTGTCTCGGATAAGAGCCCTGAGCTTCCTCGCAGTGATATTTTTAAGTTTCCTTTTGTAACTCAACCTCTTTATGACCTTTGCCCTGATCTTGTTATCCCACAAGATGGACGCACCGTCAGGGAAATATGGCACAAGATGGAGCGGTTAGAATCGCTCTCGGTCGTTGAATTACAACTATAATTTTAAGGTAAGTAATGAGTTATTTTGAAGCGTTTATCTTGGCGTTAGTGCAAGGGTTTACTGAGTTTTTGCCTATCTCAAGTTCAGCACACTTGATCCTGCCTTCTGCTGTTCTTGGATGGGAAGACCAGGGCTTAGCTTTCGACGTAGCGGTACACGTAGGTACTTTGGCCGCGGTCATTATTTATTTCAGGCAAGAAGTTGTTTCGTTGTTGAGCGCTTTCTTTGGCTCTATTTTTAAGGGCGAGCGAAGTAAAGAAGCGAAACTAGCTTGGATGATCATCCTTGCTACGATCCCTGCCTGTGTATTTGGCTTGCTGATGAAAGATTTCATCGAACTGTACTTACGAAGTGCGTGGGTTATTGCAACCACCACCATTATTTTTGGTTTGTTATTGTGGTGGGTTGATAAGAACTCAGCATTAAAAGACGACGAATACCAAACTGGGTGGAAAAAAGCCTTATTTATTGGTGTTGCGCAAGCAATGGCAATGATCCCTGGTACTTCTCGTTCAGGTGCCACGATCACTGCAGCGCTGTATTTAGGTTTTACTCGTGAAGCTGCCGCTCGTTTCTCATTCTTAATGTCGATTCCCATTATAGCTTTAGCAGGTGGTTACCTTGGATTGAAGTTGGTGACCAGCGGCGATCCTATTCATGTTGGTGTGTTGCTGACAGGTGTGGTGACTTCGTTTATTAGTGCTTACATTTGTATTTATTTCTTCTTGAAGCTAATTTCTCGAATGGGTATGACGCCATTTGTGATCTATCGCTTGATCCTCGGGTTCGGTTTGTTTGCCTTTCTTTTAATGCAGTAGCACCTGAGAAGCAGATAAATTGGCTGATGATAGTCAGACATTAGAAACGAAAAGCCCGTTTGGTTCACACCAAACGGGCTTTTTATTGATGCTTAAAAAATTGCTCACTTGAGCGTCATATCATTTAATGACGAATTGAGGTCAATACTAATTCGATCGCACCTACGCGACGTTTATCTTGCTCATCTCGAATATCTTTACCTTTGAATCCATCAGCTAAAATATCTTTCACTTCAATAGATAACGCAGCTTGATAGCACTCTTCGAACATTGGTTTTTGCGGGTAAGGGGCTGATTCAAGTCCTTTACGTCCGGCGTGATCTGCCTGGCAGCACAGCAGTACGTCATGTAACCGTTCAGGTTTTCGCCAAACATCCAGTTTATTGAGCACTTTCAAGTAAGTTGCTGATTTGAGTTCATTCGCACGATGGATGTTACTGTGTTGCTCGCAAACTAATAGTGCGAGTTCCTTGAACTCATTCGGAACTCGTACACGTTCACACAGCGCTTTTATGATCTTTATGCCTGTCTGACAATGCAATTTATGGCTAGGCCATTCCGATGGTGGTGTGACGCCTTTGCCTAAGTCATGAACTTGTGCTGCAAAACGTACAGGTAAAGAATCACTCAGCAGTGCTGCTTGTTGAGCAACCATCAAGGTGTGGATCCCGGTATCAACTTCCGGATGCCATTTTTCTGGCTGGGGTACACCAAATAGAGCCGCTAATTCGGGTAAAACCACCTCAAGCGCACCGCACTCATGAAGAGTGGAGATAAACACTTCAGGGTTCAAAGTACTCAGAGATTTATGCCACTCTTGCCACACTCTTTCTGCCGTCAGGTGAGAGAGTTCTCCCGAGTTTACTATTTCAGACATGAGCGTCATGGTTTCTGGCGCGACAGTAAACCCTAGGTGTTTTAGTTTGGCTGCAAAACGGGCTACGCGTAGAACACGGAGTGGGTCTTCAATAAAGGCGTCTGATACATGACGTAGGACACGATCATTGAGATCCTTTTGGCCATTGTATGGGTCGAATAGCTTACCTGAGTCATCTTGAGCGATGGCATTGATGGTAAGGTCTCGTCGCATCAAGTCTTCTTCAAGAGTGACGTCTGGAGCAAAGTGACATTCAAAACCAGTATAGCCAGAGCCTGACTTGCGCTCAGTTCGAGCGAGGGCATGTTCTTGCTTGGTTTTTGGGTGCAAGAATACAGGGAAGTCTTTGCCAACCGCAGTGAACCCAAGTTGCAACATTTTCTCAGGGGTGCTGCCTACAACGACCCAATCTTTGTCATAACTATTAATATCGAGCAGTTGATCGCGAACAGCCCCGCCTACTAAAAATATTTGCAATGTTTTACCTCGAAACTTTACTACCGTAGAGGTATCTCTACTGGACATTCTTATAAGCAATGGTACTTTCCCATAGTCATCATTATAGGATTGCTCATGTATAAGGAATATTTTGGCTTCGTCGAAATGCCATTTTCGATTGTACCAAATTCTCGCTATTTGTTTTTAAGTCAACGCCACCAAGAAGCGATGCAGAACTTGCAAGCTGGTTTGGGTGAAGGCGGCGGCTTCGCTATGCTGACTGGAGAAGTAGGCACAGGTAAAACAACCGTAGCAAAAGCTATGATGGCAGAGCTTGATGAGCAAACCATTGCTGGCCTTATCCTTAATCCTACTTTCTCAAGTTCAGATTTACTTGAAGCGATCTGTGATGAGTTTGAAATCGAGTACCCATATCAACCTAGCTTGAAAGAGTTGAATCAGGCTATTTATCAATACCTTTTAGATAAAAATGAGCAAGGTATTCAGACCTTATTGGTTATTGATGAAGCTCAGCACTTAGCCGCCGATGTACTAGAACAACTGAGATTACTGACAAATCTAGAAACCGATAATCGTAAATTATTGAAAGTGCTGCTTGTTGGGCAACCTGAATTGCAGCAACATTTGCAAACCACCCAGTTGCGTCAGCTCGCTCAGCGAATTACGGGCCGTTATCACCTGTTACCGTTAAACGCTTCAGAAACCCGACAGTACATCGACTTCAGGTTAGATACTGCTGGTGGCGCTGTTGGCCTTTTTTCTAACCGTTGTGTAAAGATCATTGCTCAGCAAACTCACGGTATTCCACGCCTTATAAACCTAGTTTGTGATAAAGCATTGCAGCTCAGCTTTCATGAAGGAAAAGCTAAGTTAGATACAGCTATTGTGGCTAGAGCATGCCAACAAGTTATGTCTTTTCAGGCTTCGGTTTATCAGACGGACTCACCATCTTCCTTATTTGGTTCCAAGAGTATCAGTTACGCTATCGCGGGTTGTTTGGGGCTAGGTATCGCGTTGGTAGGTTATTGGTCGATACCGCATTTTTTATCCGACTCTTCAACAAATCCAGTTGTGGTTCAATCCTCAGAGCAGCAACATTCTAACTATCAAACGTCTGCACCAAAGCTGGAAAAATCTCAACTAGACTCTTTCTCTGGGCTTTCTACACAAGCCGTTCAGTTTCTTGAGAATGCAAAGAGTAAAACGACTTCTGTTCAAAACTTATATCAATTATGGGGTTATCAACCCTCTATAAGAGATGGACTCTGTTTAACTGAGCCTCAAAGTATATTTGCCTGCGATAGTTCATATTCGACTTTATCTGAGCTCATTCAAAGGGATATGCCTGTTGTTATGCACCTAAACATTCAGGGGGAATCTTCCTACGTTGTACTTTATAGCGCGAATGACACAGAAGTCGAGCTGTTAGCTAATGGGCGTTTGCTGCGTTTGCCGCGCGAGCAAGTAGAGCATTTGTGGAAAGGCGAATACTACTCAATCTGGCAGCAACCTCTAAGGGAAACGCTGAAACAAGGCGTTCAAGGTGAAGCAGTGGTTATGCTGGATATTTTATTGTCAGAAGTACTTAATGAGAATGTGCTAGGTAATGATATTTATGATGGTGAAATTAAGTTGAAAGTAGAAGCTTTCCAGAGTTGGCAGGGAATGTCAGTTGATGGGATCGCGGGGCAAAACACATTAACGCGATTACAAAAGTTAGCTCAGCTTGATGCACCTAAATTACAACCGTTACTTGAGGAGAGTTACTAATGTCTCAAGTAATGAAAGCCCTAAGAAGAGGCGAGAAAGGTGCTTTGAACTCATCTTTATCTGGAATGTACTCTTTGCCACAACCAGCAATAAATCAGAGAAAGTCGGTTTCTATTATCACTATAGTGATGCTGATGACTCTGCCTGCTTTGGTTGCTGTTAGTACTCAGTTAGTCCCTTTACTTAAACCTGTGGCTAGTGAAGAGACAACTGTCATAGAAATGAACGTCAACGATTCTGCCTCACTGCAAGCTGCTTCGCAGATAGTGAAAGAGCAAGTTCGTAGTGCGCCAAGTTTTGGTGAGTTAAAGCCTTTAGTGCGTAAGGATAACTATCTTAGTGCGGTAGAAATTAAGAGTGAGCTTACAGCACCACCTAGTTTAACAAAAAGCTCACCAGAGGCTGTTCAGGTGAAGAGTAGTCAGCCTGATACTCCTACTATACAAACGGAAACCGCTAGCAATACGCTCTCTAATCAGGAGTCTTTGATTGGGGAAGCCTCAACCATAGAACCTTCAGGAAACGATAAAAATCTCGCTTTGAAGAATCTTGATATGAGTGAGTTTTCTCCTGAGCTAGCACTGACGATTGAATCTATCTTGCAAGGCTCTAATGATGGAGAGCCAGAGCCAAACGAAACACAGACTAGTGGTGGTGTATTAGATATCGAAAAAGATTCAGGCCAGTTACAAGGGTGGTTACCAAAACTTAATTTCCAAACTCACATGTATTCGAGTGACGACCGTAAGCGTTGGATTAAAGTGAATGATCAGGAAGTTAGTGCAGGTGAGTGGCTGAAAGAAGAGGTACAGATTTTAAGTATTTCCCCTCAGTTTGTAACGATAGAATATCAAGGTTTGAATATTAGAGTACCGGCGCTTTATGAATGGCAGGGCTAGCTTTGTCGCAATGAATGAGCGATAGCAGAAATGAAAAAGGCCACGTTAAGTGGCCTTTTTACTATTCGTCGTTTCTTACATAGCTTTTTAGTTATTCACTAATAAGTCTTACGCCCAGCCATTTGGAGCTTTTTTACGGCGAGGAATAATGTGTGGCAGGATCAGACCAAGTAGCAAGCCAATACCCGCAACACCGCCACCATACATAAAGTATTTAAGTAGCAGGTCATCTTTTTGCGTATCTAGCTTCGCACGTAGTTCACGGTTCTCTGTTTGAGAAGCAGTAAGCTGTTGGCTAATGTCACTGTAGTTTTGCTCTAGTTCAGCGATTTGCTTGTTACGAGAATCTAGTGAGCTCGCAAGGCCTGCTTTTTCGCTGTCTGCGCTTTGACGAGCATTTGCTAGCTTACTTTTTACTTCAACTAACTCTTTTTCAAGTTTAGGAAGACGAAGAGCCATGCTTTCAGTGCGGCTAACGAACTTTGTTTCTACCCAGCCTTTACGACCACGGGTATCAAGAACCTCACTGTAGCCAGTCTGTTTGTTGGCTTGCAGTAATTTGATTTTCTCGCCCGCATCTACGCTACCAATAATTCGGTAAGTGTTGTTTGGTCCAGAGTGCATGTAGGTAAATAGTTTATCGGCGATGTAACGGTCTTGAGCAAATGCTGCAGGAGCCGCTAGCATTGCGAATAAAACCATGCAGATCAGTTTTTTCACAGTAAATCCCTTAACGATTCTAATTGGGAGACGAAGAGTCAGCCTAGTTACCAAATAGTATTTAGTTTTTTTATTTGGTGCAACAAAGAAGGGAGGCTAAGCCTCCCTTTCTGTGCGTTCGAGTCAATAATGACATGGTCTTTACATATGAATGTGTCGACTCACATATTTTTGACTTAGTAGACTCTCACTAAAGAGTAAACATCGCTTGAATCATGTAGAAGAATACCACTGCAAGTAATGCACCTGCAGGTAGGGTTACAATCCACGAAGCAACGATGTTACGAACGACACCTAAGTTTAGAGCTGCAATACCACGAGCAAAACCAACACCTAATACAGCACCAACAAGTGTCTGTGTTGTAGAGATTGGAAGGCCAGTACCAGACGCAAGAACAACAGTACATGCTGTAGCAAGTTGAGCTGCGAAGCCACGGCTTGGTGTTAGTTCTGTAATACCAGTACCAACAGTAGCCATTACTTTATGACCCATAGTCGCAAGACCAACAACGATACCAATACCACCTAGTGGAAGAATCCACCATGCGATTGTGCTCTTACCTGAAATTTCACCCATGTGCTCAACTGTTGAAACAACCGCTGATAGTGGACCAATCGCGTTTGCAACGTCGTTTGAACCGTGTGCGAATGCCATTGCACAGGCTGTGATAACCATAAGTACGCTGAAGATACCTTCTACGCCAGCAAAACCGTGGTCTTCTTCGCGGTTAGCAAATTTCTTCTGGATGTACAGGTAACCGCCGATCATGACAACAGCAGAAACGCCTGCAGCCCAAACCCACGCTTCAGTGTTGCTTAAGTGAAGACCAACGTGCTTAAGGCCTTTCTTGATGGTTACAAGTGCGATTACCATTGTAGTAATGAACATGTATACCGGTACAAAGCGTTTCGCATTGAATAGCGGGTTTTCTGTATCGAATATCAGTCGTTGCGCACTAACAAATATTAGATAGGCGAAGATACCGGAAATCAACGGTGTGACAATCCAACTTCCCACAATGCCTTGAACACTGTTCCAGTCTACTGCTTCAGTACCTACTGACACACAAGCAAAACCGATGATTGCACCGATGATTGAGTGAGTCGTTGATACAGGCCAGCCCATATATGACGCTAGAAGTAGCCATGTACCAGCCGCTAGTAGCGCAGACATCATGCCGTACACAAGTACGTCAGGTTGGTCTGCAAACAGAGATGTTTCGATAACACCTTTACGGATCGTGTCAGTTACTTCGCCGCCCGCAAGATAAGCACCTGCGAATTCAAAGATCATCGCGATAATGATCGCTTGTTTTACGGTTAGAGCTTTAGAGCCTACTGAGGTGCCCATTGCGTTCGCAACGTCATTTGCACCAATACCAATAGCCATCAAGAAACCGAAAGCTGCTGCAACAATAATCAGGACAGTGCCGTAGTTAGCAAGGATATCCATCGTAATACCTAGTTGTTTGATAACAAGCGGAACAAATTTAGACGCAAAAAACCGCTCAGCGAGAGAAATACTCAACGCATAAGTGGTTTGGTTAAAAAGTGCTCTTCGTTATATGGTTAACGTATGATTTAAGATCGAGAAAGCATAACTTCAAGACGAGCGCCTACACGCTGTGCTTGATCTGCAATGCCACCGACCCATTCAAGAATCTTGTATAAGAACATGATATCAACTGGATTCAGACCGTCTTCGATTGCCATTAATTGTTGGCGTAGTTCGATCTGCATCGCATCCGTGTCATCTTCAATTACATCTAATTGATGAATCATTTCAGCAACGAGTGTTACTTCACGGCCTTTAAAGCCCGTTTCAAGTAATTCGTCTAGTTCATTGATTACGTTTTGTGCTTGGTTCGCTGCATCTAGACAACGTTTAACGTAAGCGATGAAGTTTTCTTGCATTGGAGCAGGAATGACAAGTTGACGACCATATACACGGCCAGCAATGTCTTTCGCTAGGTTTGCTAGTTTGTCTTGTTGCGTTAATAGCTCCAACATATCGGTGCGATCAACTGGCATAAACAAACCGCGAGGAAGCTTAAGGCGGATTTCACGTTTAAGAACGTCAGCTTCTTTCTCAAGGTGAGAAATTTGAGCTCGAATTTCAGAAGCCTTTTCCCAGTCACCTTTTGAACTTACTTCAAAAAAGTTAACTAAGTGAGAGCAACATTCATTTACGCACACTACGTGGCGCTGCAAAGGCTTAATTGGGGACTTTGCAAATAACCCCATAATTGTATTTACTGGCATGGTCATCCAACCTAATAAATAATAACCTTGAAACAACATACACCATTATTCAAGGTGAAATGTTAAGCGATGGCTACAAAGTCGCGCATGTTAACCCAATCAATCTCTCATTAAAACTGTTTTAGATCATCATTACGGCGATATTTCTTTCTTGCCCGTATAGGAAATTGGCAATATCCTGTTCCTATCTTCACTGAAAGGCATAACTATGGAAACCGAGATAGAACTTAAGTTTTTTGTTTCTCCTGATTTTTCAGAGACTTTACGCAATAAAATTGCTGAAACTAAAGTCCTTCAGCACAGTTGTCGTGAGCTAGGTAACATCTATTTTGATACCCCTGATAACTGGCTACGTAAGCACGATACTGGCTTACGCATTCGACGTTTTGATGACGTATTTGTACAAACGGTAAAAACCGCTGGTCGAGTTGTGGCTGGCCTACACCAAAGACCGGAATACAACGCTGAACATAATAGCAATGAGCCTGATCTCTCACTTCACCCAGCCGATATTTGGCCTGAGGGGAAAGATGTAGCGACAGTACAGTCTGAGTTATATCCGCTATTTTCGACTAACTTTACTCGTGAACAATGGTTGATTGGTATGCCTGATGGTAGCCAAATTGAAGTTGCTTTCGACCAAGGTTTTGTTATCTCGGGTGACAAACAAGATCCTATCTGTGAAGTTGAACTCGAACTTAAATCTGGCCAAGCTGACGCACTCTTTACTCTGTCTCGTCAATTCAGTGATGAAGGTGGTATGCGCTTAGGTAATCTTAGCAAAGCCGCTAAAGGTTATCGACTTGCACAAGGTTATACTGGCGATGAAGTTAAAGAGCTTTCATTAGTAAAGACAGATCGTTCTGACACTGTTGAATCGTGCTTTATTCAATCACTAGAGCATGCATTGTCGCATTGGCATCGGCATGAGCAAATTTTCACGGAGCGTCAGTCTATTGAAGCTTTGCATGAAATTAGCCACGCGATTAGCTTCATTCGTCAAACCTTTACCATCTATGGTGGCATTGTACCAAGACGAGCAAGTGCGATATTACGCCAAGAACTTAAGTGGTTAGAGCAAGAGTTAATGTGGCTTAAAAGCTACGACTACCTTGAAGACCTACTGGAAGATAAAGGCCATGTATTACGTAAATTGGATGCGCGTAAGTTTTTAGTCGGTGAGCTAAAGGAGCTACAAGCTAAGCTTCCAGAACGTGAAGAGTTACTAACTTTGCTGAGCTCTGCTCGCTATACAGGTTTACTACTAGATTTGAGTCGTTGGATTCTATCCCGAGGATGGCAGCCTTTCTTAGATGATAAAGCGCGTGAACAAATGGCTCGCGGAATTGAGTGGTTTTCAGTTAAGCAGTTGGATCGAACGTGGGCTGWGTTAATGGAAGCTTTTCCACCTGAGCGCATTATGTCGAGTGACGCGTATGTCGAACAGCAATATCGATTAATGCGGAACTTGTATTCTGGAGTGGGTTTTGCCAGCCTGTACGATGCTGAAGAGCGTAATAGCTTCCGTCTACCTTGGGCTGATTTGATTCAGGGGATTGATGATCTGTTAATGCTGCGAACTCTTTCGCCACTAACCGATAAGTTGGAAGGTGATGAGAAAGACCAATTAGAACGTTGGTTGGCTCGCCAAGAAGTATCAATACTGCACGCTATGGAACAAACTCGCCAAATTAGTATTGAAGTTGAGCCATATTGGCAAGACTAACAGCTAAAGAATTTTAGAAATAGAGCTCATTGGAGCTCTATTTTTTTGTCTTGGATTCGAGGGCGTCGAGCCTTTCTATAATCTTCTGTTGCTGCTCTATTATCTGTAGGAGCAGCCTTTCTTTGTTTTCAGAGCGTTGGTCTTGCTGCTTGGTAGGCGAAGTGATCAACGAAGTGATTAGCCCCGAGATCATACCGAATATCCCGACACCACAAATGATCACCACGGAAGCGAGTAGTTTTCCTGCCATTGTTACTGGATAATGGTCACCATAACCGACCGTCGAAATCGTCACAAATGCCCACCACAAAGCATCTTGAGCAGTAGTAATGTTGGCGTTTGGAGCATCACTTTCAATGACTAATACACTTCCTGCACCAATCGTCAGTAAAACCACAAGTAATAAAATGATGGATGCCAAGGTGGCTTCTTTACGGTTTCTCAAAAGCTGGTCGAAAATGAACTTGCTCGATCGAATAACCAAAACAACACGCAAAATATGAAAAATACGCGCATAGCGTAGTGGCTCGATCATCGGAATGCTGGCAACAAAATCTATCCAATGAATTTTTAAAAACTGCGAGCGATTTGGTGATCTTATAAGATCGACCGTGAGCTGGAAAAGAAAAATGCYACAGATAATAAAATCTAAGCCGATAAGTACTTGTCGAGATTCTTGATCTATTGGTGCGAACAATAAGCCAGAGATCACAAATAACGCTAAGAAAGAGAGTATTAGTGACATTAAGCTCATTGGCTTAGTAATGACTTTGGTATCATTGAAATTCATACGAAGCTCGAAATAAATAGCGAAGCTCTGAGATTGCGAGATCGCAGCTAGTATTAAAACCTTAATATATAAGACTTACTGGAGAACTGACAATGACAAAACTGGCATTTAAGCCGTGGGAAAGGATTATCTCTGATATTCGTCTCGTTCCTAAAATGATCATGTTAATGGTATTCAGCACGATTTTGATAATCGCTAAGCAGTTGTGGGATGCAAGCACATTCCATGGCGCTTTATTATCAGCAACGAATGATGCGGTTGTTGCTCAGCAGCATTACGAAGCTTACCTAGTCCAAGTTGCTTGGCAAACAGCGGTCATGATTGTTGTTTTTGTTGTCCTACTACTTGCTGCTGCAAGAGTGATGCTGCGCCAAACCCAGTACCTGAGTGAGTCGATCAAGTGTATGGCAAGTAAAGATCTTTCTGTGCCAATTGGTATGGACTGTAAAGATGAGTACGGTGATGTCGCGCGTGAACTAGAAAAGACGCGAGTTCAACTCCACGACATGATTTCAATGCAGGTAGCATCGTCAGAAGAGCTTTCGACATTAACCGAAGTCATGACTTTGAGCATGTCTGAAACGAAAGAATCTGCTCAAGAAGAGTTTCAAGAGATTGACCAACTGGCGACAGCTATGAGTGAGATGACCTCGACTGTTCAAACCGTTGCTGAGCATGCTCAAAATGCATCGGCGCTGACAGAACAAGCTTCTGGTAAGGCGGGAACAGGTCAACGTTTTGTACAAGGTACGGTCACTAAGATGAGCGAACTATCGACTGATATCTCGGCATCGGCAGCAGCGGTGAACCAAGTTGAAGAGCGTGTTGATTCAATTGGTAGTGTTGTTGGTACTATCCAAGGCATTTCTGAGCAAACTAACTTGTTAGCACTGAATGCAGCGATTGAAGCTGCACGTGCTGGTGAAGCTGGCCGCGGTTTTGCTGTGGTTGCTGATGAAGTACGTAACCTAGCGCAACGTACTCAACAAGCCACTGTTGAAATTCAAGAAATGATCAGCCACCTACAGAGTAGCGCTAACTCAGCGGTAGAGCTGATGGAAAAGAGCGTTGTCGAAGCCGCGGAAGGTGTAGAGCTTGTGACTAACGCAGGAAGCGAACTCGATGGCATTGTTGACCAAGTGAATCAGATCAATGACATGAACTTCCAGATAGCAACAGCAGCAGGTCAACAAAGCAGTGTCGCTGAAGAGATGAACCAAAACCTAACTAATGTACGAGAGCTTGTTCAAGCTTCAGTTGTGGTGGTTGGTGAACTATTAGAAACGTCTGAAATCATGCAAAACAATGCTGAAGAGCTAGACGGTAAGATTAAATCTTTCAAAATTTAGTGCTTTTCTACGGGTCTATTGTCCGTAAGGATTATCGTTCCATGAGTGTTTAAGATAGTTAGCGCCCACAAACTTATTTGTGGGCGTTTTTTATTGGCTCAAGTTTGATATAAATGAGCCTAGATATAGTGAACTGAGTGCTTGGTGCATCTCAGTTAATACAAGGAATAATCATGCAGTTACCACAAGAACTTACTTCTTATTCTCAATCGTCACTCGACCATTTGCTTGAGCATCAGGCTGAATCGATAACGCAATGGTCTTCACCAGTACGTGAGCAGCTGGATTACGTTTTGGGTTTAAGTTCGTTTGTGAGTGATTGCTTACAGCGTGACAGTGAACTGTGTCAGCAGCTTCCTGAAATGCTAAAAGAAGAGAGTCGTTCAGAAAATTACCGCCAGCGCCTCGCGAGCTTACTTGGTGAGTGTAGTGATGAAATGAGCGGTCAGCGTGTGCTACGTAAATTCCGCAACCGTGAAATGACCTATATCGCCTGGCGTGATTTTACAGCCAGTTGGCCGTTAGAGCAGAGCCTAGAACACTTATCTATGCTCGCGGAAGCTATGATCTTCGAAACTTACCAATGGCAATACGATGCATGCTGTAAGGAGTGGGGTACGCCATGTAATAGTGATGGTGTTGCTCAACCGATGCTGGTTATTGGTATGGGAAAGCTCGGTGGTGGTGAACTGAATTTTTCTTCTGATATCGATCTTATTTTTACTTACCCAGAAAATGGCGAGACTCAAGGTGCGAGACGAAGCATTGCGAACGCGCAATTTTTCACGCGTTTAGGGCAACGAATAATCAAAGCGTTAGACCAACAAACGTTTGATGGTTTCTGTTATAGAGTCGACATGCGTTTGCGTCCATTTGGAGAGAGTGGCCCGTTAGTCATGAGCTACGCAGCTCTGGAAGATTATTACCAAGAACAAGGCCGTGACTGGGAACGCTACGCCATGGTGAAGGCACGCGTGATGGGTAGTGAAATGTACCCTGAATATCAGGAGCTTCGCCAAATGCTGCGCCCTTTTGTTTTCCGTCGCTATATCGATTTCAGTGCCATTCAATCATTGCGTCGTATGAAATCGATGATCAGCAGTGAAGTGCGCCGTCGAGGCTTATCTAACAACATCAAACTTGGTCCTGGTGGCATTCGTGAAATTGAGTTTATAGCCCAGGTATTCCAGCTTATTCGCGGTGGCCGTGAGCCAAGTTTGCGTGGACGAGGTTTACAAGAAACCTTATCTGCTATTGATACTCTTAAACTGCTAGAAAGTGATGAAGTCGGGCATTTACAGTCTGCGTATCGATTCTTACGCCGCTTAGAAAACTTATTGCAAGCAATGGGTGATAAGCAAACCCAGACTTTGCCAGATGGTGAGCAAGAACAGTTACAACTGGCGGTTGCTATGGGGTTCCTGAAGTGGGACGAACTAGTAGAAAGTACTCGCCAACATATGGAAGCGGTACACGTTATCTTTGAAGACCTTATTGGTGTTGATGACGAAGATGCGACTCCTGTGGAAAGCCACTTTGCTGAGCTGTGGGATATGGTACATTCGCCCGAAGTACTTCAGGATGTTCTGGAAAATGATATCCAGGCTGACAACCCTGAAGAGGTGGTAAAAACCATCATTCAATTTAAAACCGATCTGGCGAAGAAAACGCTAGGCCCACGTGGCCGTGAAGTCCTTAATCGCCTTATGCCTAAAGTCTTTCAGGCGTTATACACGAATAAAGATTCTAAATTCGGTCTAACTCGCGTACTACATTTATTGCATCGTATCGTAACTCGAACCACTTACCTTGAGCTACTTGATGAACACCCAGCAGCTTTGACTCAGTTAGTACGTTTATGTACTGCAAGCCCGATGATTTCTGAGCAGCTTGGCCGCTATCCAATTCTCCTTGATGAGCTTATCGATCCTCAACAGCTATATAACCCAGTGCCACTGGAGTCGTATAAAACAGAGCTGCGTGATTATTTAGCGAGAATTCCAGAAGACGACATGGAGCAGCAGATGGAAGGTCTGCGCCAATTTAAACAGACGTGTATTTTACGTATCGCTGCGGCTGATATCGCTGGCGTGCTACCTGTAATGAAAGTGAGTGACCACTTAACTTACCTTGCTGAAGCGATTGTAGAGGCAGGTGTGAACCAAGCCTGGTTGCAGGTGTCTGAAAAGTTCGGTGAACCGACCCATGTAAAAGATCGTGAAGGTCGTGGTTTTGCTGTTGTAGGTTACGGAAAAGTGGGTGGCTGGGAGTTAGGCTATAACTCCGACCTCGATATTGTGTTTATGCATGACTGTCCAGTTCATATAAACACTGATGGCAAAAAAGAGATTGATGGTCGCCAGTTCTATTTAAGGTTGGCGCAGCGGATCATCCATATATTCTCGACTCGTACGGCCTCGGGCATTTTGTATGAAGTTGATACTCGTTTACGTCCGTCTGGAGCGTCAGGTTTGTTGGTTAGCCCAACGGATGCATTTGATGAATATCAGCATCAAGATGCATGGACATGGGAGCATCAAGCCTTAACTCGCGCTCGCATGATCTATGGTGATGAACCATTGGCGGCTGCTTTCAATAAAACGCGACATGAAGTGCTTTGTTTAGATCGTGATGAAGAAAAGCTAAAGAAAGATGTGGTTGATATGCGTGAGAAAATGCGTGACCACTTAGGTGGTAAAAAACCGGGGCGCTTCATGTTGAAGCAAGATGCTGGGGGCATTACCGATGTTGAATTCTTAGCGCAGTACCTTGTTCTTAGATTTAGTAAAGAGAAACCTAAGCTGACTCGCTGGTGTGACAATGTACGCGTGTTTGAGTCGATGCTTTCTCAGGGCATAATGTCTGAAGAACAGGCGCAAGTTCTTACTCATGCCTATACGACCCTGCGTGATGATATTCATCATCGAAATTTACTGAACTTAGATGCGGATGTCGCAGACGATAAGTTTAAAGCAGAAAGAGAGCACGTGATTGCTGCATGGCAGCAGTGGATGATGAGTTAGTTTTAACTGGCTTTACGTGTAACTTTATCAAATTTTTCTATGGTTTAGCCGCTGTAATCAGTGTGCTAAACTCTATCCAGATTCGATTTTTGGAGATCCATAATGAAACCAATTCTACCTGACTACAGCCAATCAGGCGTTCTTATTGTCGGTGATGTTATGTTAGACCGTTACTGGCACGGTCCAACAGGACGTATCTCACCAGAAGCTCCTGTTCCAGTTGTTAAAGTAGAAAATAACGAAGAGCGTCCAGGTGGTGCAGCTAACGTGGCAATGAACATCGCTTCATTGGGCGGCCATGCTCATATCGTTGGTTTAACAGGGATGGATGAACCCGCTAAGGTTCTAACGGAAACATTAAGCGCATTGAAAGTTAAATGTGACTTTGTGGCACTGCCTGAATACCCAACCATTACTAAACTACGTGTAATGAGCCGTGGTCAGCAGTTACTTCGTTTGGACTTTGAAGACAAGTTTGAAAATACAGATCCAGACTTAGTTCTTTCTCGCATGGAACAGGCGTTACCGAACGTTAAGTCGGTTGTTTTGTCTGATTACGCAAAAGGTGCTTTAGAGCATGTTCAAAGCTTTATTCAAAAAGCGCGTGCTGCAAATGTCCCAGTATTTATTGACCCAAAGGGTGCTGATTTCGAACGTTACCGCGGTGCGACACTGCTAACGCCAAATATGGCTGAGTTCGAATTGGTTGCTGGTAAGATCAAATCTGAAGATGAATTGATCGAAAAGGGCTTAAAACTGATCGAAGAATTCGATTTTGAGGCGTTACTCGTGACTCGTAGTGAGCACGGCATGACACTGCTACGTAAAGGCCAAGAACCTTTCCACCTGCCAACACAAGCAAAAGAAGTGTATGACGTAACGGGTGCTGGCGATACGGTTATCTCTGTACTGGCGGCTTCGGTTGCTGCCGGCAAACCACTTGATGAAGCGTGTGCGTTAGCAAATGCAGCAGCAGGTGTTGTTGTTGGTAAACTGGGTACTTCAACGCTTTCTACCATTGAACTTGCTGAAGCTATTCATGGTAGCCAAGACACCGACTTTGGTGTTATTTCTGAATCTGCATTGGTTGAAGCGGTAAAACGTGCGCGTGCAAAAGGCGAAAAAGTTGTTATGACTAACGGCTGTTTCGACATCCTACACGCCGGACATGTTTCTTATATGAATCATGCAGCTGAACTTGGCGATCGTTTGATTGTTGCTGTAAATACAGATGAGTCAGTGAAACGCTTGAAAGGCCCTGGTCGTCCTGTTAATCCGACTGATCGCCGTATGGCGGTATTGGCTGGTTTAGGCGCGGTTGACTGGGTTGTTCCCTTTGATGAAGATACGCCACAGCGTTTGATCTCTGAAGTATTACCGAGCTTGCTGGTTAAAGGCGGCGATTACAAACCAGAAGAAATTGCTGGTGGTAAAGAGGTAATTGCAGCTGGTGGTGAAGTAAAAGTACTAAACTTTGAAGATGGTTGTTCAACGACAGAAATCATTGAAGCGATTAAAGGCGGCCGAGGCTAACCTTTACGAAGTATTTGATAATAAAAATGCCGCTCACTGAGCGGCATTTTTGTATCTGTAAACTAGCAAATAGCTATTAGCTTGCTGGTCTAAGACCTGCGTTTACGTCCATGATGTCCTGTTCGCTCAGTGTACCCACTGCTTGGCGAAGTTGTAGAACACTTAGAATGTAGTTGTAACGAGCATCAGATAGGTTCTTGTTCGCATCATATAGACGGCGAGTTGAATCAAGAACGTCAACGATAGTACGAGTACCTACATCAAAACCAGCTTCCGTTGCTTCTAGTGCTGACTGTGCAGAAACTACAGACTGCTCATAAGCGCGTAGAGCACCGATAGATGCGCTGATGTTGTTGTTAAATGCACGAACGTCTTTCACTACGCTACGGTAAACTTCTTCTAATTCTTCACTCGCTGCTACGTAGTTGTATTCAGCTTGCTTGGTTAGAGAGGTTGTATTACCACCCGTATATAGAGGAACAACTAAGTTCAAACCAATGTTCAGGTTGTCTTGATCGTAGTCGCTAGTGCTGTTTGATTGATCTGCTAGTGAGTAGCTACCATCTAAAGTTAAGCTTGGTAGGTGACCTGAGCTAGCTAATGAAATGTTGTCTTTCGCTACATCTTGAGAAATACGAGAAGCCAGTAAGCTTAAGTTTTTCTGTTGAGCTTGTTCAACAAGTGCTGACGCTGATTCAGAAGATTTGCTTGCAGAGAAACGGTCAGTGTCTAGAACACTTAAATTTGAATGCTCTTGTCCTGTGATCTCGCGAAGACCTTCGTAGTTGTTCACTAGCGTGTTTTCAGCAAGAACTTCGTCGGCAAGTACGCCATCGTACTGAGCTTGTGCATCATGTACGTCAGTAATCGCTGATAGACCTACTTCAAAACGTTGTTTAGTTTGCTCTAGTTGACGAGCAACTGCTGCTTTTTCGGCGCGAACGAATTCAAGGTTATCTTGAGCTTTCAATACGTCGAAGTACGCCTGAGCAACACGAAGGATTAACCCTTGTTGAACGGCTGCGTAAGCTGAGTCAGCTTGACGAGCGGTTTTCTCAGAAGTTTCTAGAGTGATCCATGAAGAGCGTTGATAAAGCTCTTGTGAAAACCCGATAGCAGCACCCCAGTTGTTGTTATCGACACTAGTGCTACCTGAGCCCGCGGTATCACGGTCACCACGGTTTATATCATAGTTCGCTGTTAAGTTGATTTGTGGTAACAAATCACTGCGACTAGACGTCACTGCTTCAAAAGCGGCATCACGTTGCGCTGCTGAACGTAGAAGTTGTGGATCGTTTTGTTTTGCTTGGTCATAAACTTCAGCTAGCGTATCAGCAAATGCCGATGAACTCAGGCTGCCGATTGCTGCACTGATAAATAGTGGAAGCAGTTTTTTCATTTTCCTATTCCTGCCTTATAAAAGAAGGTTTAACCTCAAGAGTTTAACTCAAGTTGGTGGTAAATCACTCGAAACTTTGCACTTTTTTACACTTAACTGTCCACTTGTGCAATAAATAAATTTCATTACTTAACTTAATTAGTAAGTTTTGTATAAAAAGTTGAAGCATATCCTTGGTAGTTAAGTGCCACAGTGAGTAAACTATAAGATCACTTAGTGAGGTATCGAATGCAACAGTCTGACAGCAAGCAACAAGATTTTACTCCCGAAGATGTGGAAATTATCTCAAAAGAGACACTATTTAGCGGTTTTTTTAAAATGGTTAAATACCGATTCAAGCATAGACGCTTCGAAGGTGGCTGGAGCCAACCTGTCGATAGGGAAATGTTTGAGCGTGGTCATGCTGCTGCAATACTTCCTTACGATCCTATTCGAGACGAAGTTGTCATTATAGAACAAATTCGCGTGGGCGCTTTGGAGCATACTAATCCATGGCAGCTTGAGATAGTCGCAGGGATCATAGATACCGATGAATCAGCAGAAGACGTTGCACGCCGAGAGACACTAGAAGAAGCTGGATTAGAAGTGGGAGAGGTTCTTCCTATTACTTCATATTATCCTTCTTCAGGAGGGTGCTCTGAAAAGTTGGATGTATTTGTAGGCTGTGTAGATGCTTCGAAAGCGGGCGGTGTACACGGCCTTGACTATGAAGACGAAGACATTCGAGTACAGGTCTTGAGCCGAGAGCAAGCATACCAATACGTAAAAGATGGTAAGTTTGAAAACGGCGCTAGCATCATTGCACTACAGTGGTTAGAGCTGAACCATCAAGAGTTGCGCTCAAGTTGGGTAGCGCAGTTAAACGAAGAAGAGTAGAGGATATGCCAAACGTAGCCGCTAAAAAACCATACCACGTCGACTTAGCAGAGTTGATGAGAGTGTATGAAACAAACTATGCAAAATTGAACGCATTGTTGCCGGTTGCGCACGAGGTTGGCGATGTTCGCTGTTACCAAGCCGTTAATCTGATGTATCAATTGAAAGTGAAAGAAGTCACAAAATACACCACTTTAATCGACATATGTCAGAGTGACGAGCTACCAGTATTTCCTTTACCTGAAATGTCTGTCAGGCTGTATCACGACGCTCGAGTAGCAGAAGTGTGCGCAAGTGGACATATTTCACGAGTAAAGGCGCGCTACGATTATCCAAACGCAAAACTTATGCAGAAAGATGAGAAATCTCAACTCAATAAGTTTTTGGGCGAATGGTTAACTTTTTGTTTAAAAAATGGCATTAGCCGAGCTCCAGTCTCATTCTCAAACGACTAGGAAAGTCTTAACAAAGAACGTATTTAGGTTTGTTATTTTGAAATTATCACACACTTCAAAATCTGAATTTGACAGTATTAAGCTGTTACAAATAACGGACACGCATTTGTTCGCGCCAGACAATGGCAGTTTGTTAAGTATTAATACTCAAGACAGCTTTCATGCTGTCGTTGATGCGATCCTTGAGCAAGGCGTAGACTATGAAGCTATCCTAGCAACGGGCGACATATCTCAAGATCACTCACCAGAGTCATATCAGAAATTTGAATCCGGTATCCAGCCTTTAGAGCAACCTTGCTATTGGTTACCTGGAAATCATGATTATAAGCCAAGTATGAGCAGCGTTTTGCCTTCTACTCAAATCCAGTGTGTTGAGCATGTGGTTTTAGGGAAACACTGGCAAATGATCATGTTAGATTCACAAGTTGTCGGTGTACCTCACGGGCGATTAAGCGATCACCAATTGTCTTTGCTTAGTGAGAAACTGGCAGAAAATCCGAATTTACATACATTAGTATTGCTGCATCACCACCCATTGTTGGTTGGTAGTGCTTGGTTAGATCAACATTCATTGAAAGACTCAGAACAGTTTTGGGACATCGTTAGCCAGCATTCTAATGTTCGTGGCATTTTATGCGGACACGTTCATCAAGATATGAATCGGATGCACCTTGGCGCTAAGGTTATGGCGACACCATCTACCTGTGTTCAGTTTAAGCCTAACTCGGATGACTTTGCTTTAGATACTCTGTCTCCAGGTTGGCGAGAATTAGAGTTGAAAGCCGATGGCTCTATTGGTACAGAAGTTAAGCGATTGACTTGCGGACGTTTTTCTCCAGACTTTAACGCTGAAGGCTACTAATTATGGCAGCTAAGCCATCACTACTACTTTATATTCATGGTTTTAACAGTTCTTCCCAATCGCACAAAGCGAATGTGATATTTGATTACTGCCAGCAGCAGCGACCAGATATAAAAGTTATTAGACCCCAGTTACCTAGTTTTCCTCAGCAAGCTGCCGAGTATTTGAAATCTATTGTTGAGCAGTACCAAGATGAGTATCAAATTGGCTTAGTGGGCAGCTCATTAGGTGGTTATTTGTCGACTTGGTTAAACAACCAGTTTGGTTTTAAAGCTGTTGTTGTTAACCCTGCGGTTAAGCCGTTCGAGTTATTGGTGGGCTACTTGGGAGAGCAGACGAACCCTTATACCCACGAAACGTATACGTTAGAACATAAACACATCGATGAGCTAAAAGCTTTAGAAGTTAAAGAGCTTAAGCAGCCGTTGGACTTCTGGTTATTACAGCAAACCGAAGACGAAGTTCTCGATTTTCAGCAAGCCGTCGATAAGTACCAAGGTGGCAAGCAAACGGTTGAGCAAGGTGGTGATCACAGCTTTATAGACTTTGAGCGTTACCCTCAACAAATCTTATCTTTTTTAGAGCTCTAAGTTCAGAACGTCAATTTTGAATGATAATTCGCCTATCAGTTGGGGAAATATCATAGTTTGACGCCATACTTTTTGAACGGGCTTGACATAACTAGCCAGCTTCCAGACTATATTCCCCAATACTTTCGCTAGTTCGCTTGGTGGTGATGGTTCATCACATAAGTACAGGTGTCTACTACCTGATGCAGCGAGCTAATGCAATTTTTTGAGTAAACTCCGTATTATGACTGAACAATATAATGCAAAAGACCTTGAGGTTCTTGAAGGTCTCGACCCGGTGCGACACCGCCCTGGTATGTATACAGAGACAGAAAGGCCAAACCATCTTGCCCAAGAAGTCATTGATAACTCCGTAGATGAAGCTCTAGCTGGACATGCAAAGAAGATTAAAGTCGTTCTGCATGCTGATCAATCGCTAGAAGTAACGGATGACGGCCGTGGTATGCCGGTAGATATCCACCCTGAAAAAGGGATCTCAGGTGTTGAGCTGATTCTAACGAAGCTCCACTCTGGCGGTAAGTTCTCAAACAACAACTATAAGTTTTCTGGTGGTTTACACGGGGTAGGTATCTCGGTAGTAAACGCACTTTCTAAGCGTGTTGAAGTGACGGTTCGTCGTGAAGGGCAAGTGCATGAAATTGCTTTAGAAGGCGGCCATGCCGTGACTGAACTTACCGTTACAGGTACTTGTGGTCATCGAAATAGCGGTACTTCTGTTCACTTTTGGCCTGATCCAAAATACTTCGATAGCTCTAAGTTTTCTGTTCTACGTCTTATCAATAACCTACGCGCAAAAGCGGTACTTTGCCCTGGTTTAGAAATCACATTTATCGACAAAGTCGGTGGTGAAGAGCATAAATGGTTCTATGAGGATGGTCTAAAAGACTACCTTGCCGAAGGCGTAAAAGGTTACACCTTACTGCCTGAAGACCCGTATGTGGGCGAGTTTGTTGCTGAAACTGAAATGGCGAACTGGGCGATTATTTGGCAGCCTGAAGGCGGTGAGATGATCACTGAAAGTTACGTGAACTTAGTACCGACCAAGCAAGGTGGTACTCACGTAAATGGCCTACGCCAAGGTCTATTAGATGCAATGCGTGAGTTCTGTGAATTCCGCAACTTATTACCACGTGGCGTTAAGCTAACGGGTGATGACATTTTCGACCGCTGCTCTTACGTTCTTTCTGTGAAGATGCAAGATCCGCAATTTGCTGGCCAAACGAAAGAGCGCTTATCTTCTCGTCAAACTGCTGCGTTTGTTTCTGGTGTGGTTAAAGATGCTTTCAGCCTTTGGTTGAATGAAAAACCTCAGCTAGCAGAATTACTTGCAGAGGCGTGTATTGCTAATGCCCATCGCCGTATGCGAGCAAGCAAAAAGGTAGTACGTAAAAAGATTGCTTCTGGCCCTGCGCTACCAGGTAAATTGACTGATTGTTCAGTTCAAGATTTAAGCCGAACCGAAATTTTCTTCGTGGAAGGGGACTCGGCTGGCGGTTCTGCGAAACAAGCTCGTGATCGTGAGTTCCAAGCGGTAATGCCACTGCGTGGTAAAATCTTGAATACTTGGGAAGTTTCTGCTGACCAAGTTTTGGCATCTCAAGAGGTTCATGATATCTCGGTTGCTTTGGGCATTGATCCCGACAACGATGACCTTTCAGGTTTACGTTACGGTAAGATTTGTATTCTTGCCGATGCGGACTCGGATGGTCTGCACATTGCTACCTTGTTGTGTGCTTTATTTACTCGTCACTTCAGCGCTCTTGTAGAAGCCGGTCATATCTATGTTGCTATGCCGCCACTGTATCGTATCGATTGTGGTAAAGAGGTGTTTTACGCTCTGGACGATGATGAAAAAGATGGCGTGCTTGAGCGTCTATCTAAGAAGAAAGCCAAAATCAACGTACAACGATTCAAAGGTCTGGGTGAAATGAACCCACTTCAACTTCGTGAAACGACCATGGATCCAAACACTCGTCGCCTTGTTCAGCTAACCATTGATGACAACGAAGCAACTCTCGAGATGATGGACATGCTGCTAGGTAAGAAACGCGCTGATGATCGCCGTGCATGGCTACAAAATAACGGTGATATGGCCGAGGTATAATGGATGTCTAACGAAATTACATATGATGGCGTTGAACAATTGCCAATGCGCAAGTTCACCGAAGATGCCTATTTAAATTACTCAATGTACGTGATCATGGATCGTGCATTGCCATATATTGGAGATGGCTTAAAGCCAGTACAGCGTCGTATCATTTACGCGATGTCTGAGCTTGGTTTATCTGCAGCATCAAAATACAAAAAATCGGCACGTACTGTTGGTGACGTTTTAGGTAAGTATCACCCACACGGTGACTCTGCTTGTTACGAAGCAATGGTGTTGATGGCTCAACCCTTCTCTTACCGTTATCCATTAGTTGATGGTCAAGGTAACTGGGGGGCGCCGGATGATCCTAAGTCATTTGCGGCAATGCGTTATACGGAAGCAAAATTGTCTAAGTTTGCTGAAGTACTACTTGGTGAATTAGGCCAAGGTACAGTTGAGTGGCAACCAAACTTTGATGGCACGATGAAAGAGCCACAAATGTTGCCAGCGCGTCTACCTCATATTCTACTGAACGGTATTACAGGTATCGCAGTTGGTATGGCAACGGACATTCCACCACATAACGTGCGTGAAATCGCTGAAGCAACTATTAAGCTGATTGATAGCCCGAAAGCTGAACTTGCAGATGTGATGGAGCATGTTCAAGGGCCGGATTACCCAACAGAAGCTGAGATTATCTCGCCTAAGTCTGATATTGAAAAAATTTACCGCACAGGTAAAGGCAGTATCAAGATGCGTGCTGTATGGCACAAAGAAGGCTCTGATATCGTAATCACCGCTTTGCCACACCAAGTATCGGGTGCGAAATTATTAGAACAGATTGCTAACCAAATGCGCGCTAAGAAGCTGCCAATGGTTGACGATCTGCGTGACGAGTCGGATCATGAGAACCCAACACGTATTGTGATTGTTCCTCGTTCGAACCGTATTGATTGTGACCAATTGATGAGTCACTTATTTGCCTCTACTGATCTTGAAAAGAACTTCCGTGTAAACTTGAACATGATTGGCTTAGACAATCGTCCTCAAGTGAAAGGCTTAGTTCAGATCCTAAAAGAGTGGATCGAGTTCCGTCGCACGACTGTTCGCCGTCGTCTACAGTACCGCCTAGATAAAGTGCTAGCACGTTTACACATCTTAGAAGGTCTGCTTGCTGCGTACCTTAATATTGATGAAGTTATCGAGATTATTCGTACAGAAGACGAACCATGTCCTGTACTGATGAGCCGCTTCAATATTACAGAGATACAAGCCAATGCAATCTTAGACATTAAACTTCGTAACTTAGCTAAGTTAGAAGAGTTTAAGATTCGAGCTGAGCAAGAAGAGCTTGAAGCTGAGCGCGAGAAGCTAGAGAAGTTACTTGGTTCTGAGCGTCGTTTGAATACTTTGCTGAAGAAAGAGATTCAAGCTGATGCTGAGAAGTACGGTGATGATCGTCGTTCACCATTGATCGAACGTTCAGAAGCCAAAGCACTGACAGAGCGTGATTTAGTACCAAGTGAACCTATTACCGTGGTTCTATCTGAAAAGGGTTGGATTCGTCATGCTAAAGGACATGAAGTGGATGCTGAAGGGCTAAACTACAAGTCTGGCGATAAATTCTTAGCAAGTACTCGTGGTAAGAGTAATCAGCAAGCGGTATTCCTTGGTAGTGATGGTCGAAGCTACTCACTTGAGTCTCATTCATTACCATCTGCACGTAGCCAAGGTGAGCCAATTACAGGCCGCTTGAATATTAGTGCGGGCAGTTCTATTCGCCAGGTTGTTATGGGTGAAGATGATCAGCTGTGGCTGGTGGGTTCTGATGCGGGCTATGGTTTTGTATGTAAAGGCACAGATCTTCTATCGAAGAACAAGAGCGGTAAAGCGCTTGTGAATTTACCTCAAGCTGCTGAAGTGATGATGCCTAGTCCTATCGCGGATCTAGAAACTAATGAAATCTTAGCGATTACCAACCAAGGAAGAATGCTTCTGTTCCCAATTAAGGATCTTCCTCAATTGAGTAAAGGTAAGGGCAATAAGATCATTAATATCCCTTCTGCGAAGGCTAAAGAGCGTGAAGAGTTTGTTTCTCACTTGATGGCTATTCCACAAGGTGCAACTTTAACTTTGTATGCCGGTAAGCGTAAACTTGGCTTGAAACCAGCCGACTTGGATAATTTCCGTGGTGAACGTGGTCGCCGAGGTGGTTTATTACCACGTGGTTTGCAGCGAGTCACTGAGATAGAAATTGATTCAAAAGACGATAATTCACAAGACTAGAGTGAATTAGGATAAATAAAAACCAGCGTAAGCTGGTTTTTTTGTATTTGTCATAAGTAGAATAAATCGGAGGCCTAGCGGATATCTTCTGTGATAGTGACTTCTAATGTCATGTTTTTCCCGTTACGAAGAACCTCAATGCCAACAGTTGTACCAGGACGAAGGTCAGTAACAATATCCATCACGCTTTGTCTGCCAGTTATGGTTTGACCATCAATACTTAAGATAATATCTTGTGCTTCAAAGCCTGCATCAGCAGCGGGACCATTCGGGTCTATGCCCAGAACAACTATCCCACCAATATTTTTATTGCCTAATAGACGTGATGTAACAGAGTTAATGTCTTGTCCATCGATACCAATGTAGCCACGGATCACACGGCCATCAGCAATGATCTTTTGCATGATCTTATCGGCTAGTGGGTATGGGATTGCGAAAGAGATGCCGTACGTATCCATATCTGTCGCTTGTTGGAAAGAAGCGGTATTAATGCCAACCAATTCACCTTGTGTATTGACTAATGCGCCACCTGAGTTGCCTTCATTGATTGCAGCATCGGTTTGGATGAAGGCTTGGTAACCGTCTGCGCTGATTGAGGAGCGCCCTGTAGCTGAAATAATACCAAAGGTTGTGGTTTGCCCTAAGTTGTATGGGTTGCCGATTGCTAGAACAACATCACCAACATTGGCTTGGTAATTTTGATTTAGTGGGATCACAGGCAAGCTGTCGCCTTCCACTCTTAATATAGCAATATCAGTTCGTTTATCGGTACCAACTAGCTGCGCAGCTGCAATTCGGCCATCTTGTAGTGCCACGACTATTTGGTCTGCCTGAGCGACAACGTGATAGTTAGTGATGATATAGCCTTTCTCACTGACAATAACACCAGAACCAAGTCCTTGTGTAGATAGCTTACTACGATCACTTTCAACGTACTTACGGCTATAAATGTTAACAACAGCAGGCGCTGCTTTTCTAACTGCTTGGTTAAATGAGATCTGAAGTGAACTTATATCACTAACTTGATTCTCAATAACTTGTGGAACGATAGCTGGTCTCAGGTTAGGGAAAGCTATAAG
>NZ_JAKJSW010000122.1:0-12981 GCF_050337375.1 Vibrio makurazakiensis
GCTCAAATCTAAACTACGGCGTTAAGCAGCCTAATAAGCTCTATTTTGACAAGATCGTAGAACTCTTAGCATTAGAGCCATTATTAGAGCGTTATCCGTCAGCGTTGTCTGGAGGCGAAAAGCAGCGTGTCGCGATTGGGCGTGCGTTACTTTCAAAGCCAAAGATCTTATTAATGGATGAACCGCTGGCGTCACTTGATCTTCCTAGAAAGCGTGAAGTTATGCCATTTCTAGAAGAACTGGCCGACAGTGTAGAGATACCGATTCTTTACGTGACTCATAGCTTGAATGAAATATTACGCTTGGCAAGTCAGTTAGTGATCATAGAGCAGGGTAAAGTCATCAATTATGGTTCAATTGAAGATGTATGGGCATCTCAAGCCATGCGCCCATGGCAATCATTTTCCGAGCGAAGCTCATTGTTCGAAGCAAGCATTGAAGATCATAATGATAATTACGCATTATCGAAATTACGTTTAACTAAAAATGTATCGTTGTGGGTACAGAAAGTAGATAGTCAAATAGGCACGCCTGTTCGTCTACAGGTGAGAGCAAATGATGTTTCAATCACTACTCAGAAACCAGAAAATACTTCTATTCGAAATATTCTTCCAGCGAGAATTAAACGTATTGAAACGCAGCAAAAAGGCAATAGTAAGCAGAGTGCGACTATAGAGCTTGAGCTGGATAATCAGTGTGTATTAGCTGCGACGATTACAGTGTGGGCTTTAGAAGAGCTTGAGTTGCATGTAGAGCAGCACGTTTTCGTGCAGGTTAAAGGGGTGAGTGTGACCCAAAGAGATGTGGCTGTTACTCATTAACTGTTGATGTGAAGTTTCACTAACTCAATAATGTTAGATAAGTGGAATCATTAAAATAAAAAAGCCGCTATCACTAGCGGCCTTGATCAACTTGAGTAGTACTAAATTATTTAGTGAATACTTCTTTAAAGTCTTTTTTAAGAATAGCGTCGCGGCGAGCTTTTTTAATTTGCTTAACCATATCTTTCACACAGTTGTGTAAAACTTGGTCAAGTAGCTGAGCGCGGTATTCTTCTTTTTCTTCGTCAGTCATGCCTTCAGGTAAATCAAGAGTAGGGAACTCTTCCATTACATTTACGCCTGCGAAACCTTGACTAACTGTGATTAATGCGTGAAATTGCTCAAAGTTATCAAGTACATTCTGTGCACTAGCAGGAAGACTGTCCCATGCTTCACGTACAGCTTCTTCAGACACTTCATGGATTGACGTAATCATGTGGTGCATCGCTTCAGGTACTTCATCAAACTCAATTACTTGGCGAAGTTCTGGTGAGATAGTAGTTAAATCGATTACTGGTTGTTCATTATTTGTCGCGTCTGACATAGTATTTCTCTTCAAAAAGAAACAATGCTAAAAAGATCTGTAAAAAAGTCAATATAATAWTAAAAAGAATAGAGTAGACTGTATTAACGGTACGTTGTTTTAACTGATGGTTTGGATTGTTTAAAGGATTGAATATGACAATAAAAGGCTCCTCCATGCGAATTTTACTCGTTGATGATGTACAACTCGACCGAATGCAGTTGGCAATTCGTCTAAAGCAATTAGGGCATGATGTAGAGTCTGTAGGCAGTGGCAGAGAAGCATTAGAGCTATAYGCCGATTTTGAGCCAGAGCTAGTGTTACTAGATATCACAATGCCTGACATGGACGGTTTTGAAGTCGCTAATGAAATTCGTACGCTATTCCCTGAGTGGATCCCCATTATTTTCTTAAGTAGTCACGAAGAACCTGAAATGATTGCAAAAGCAATCGATGCTGGTGGCGATGATTATTTAATCAAGCCTGTTAATAAGGTTGTTCTCAACTCAAAGTTAATCGCCATGCAGCGCATTGCGTACATGCGACGAGAGTTAAAAGAAACTTCGGCTAAGTTAGAAGAACTTAACATACAGCTAAAACAGCAGGCGAATGAAGATGGGTTAACGAAGGTTTATAACCGTCGTTTTATGGATGCGAAACTTGAAGAAATGATTGGCTGGCATGGTAGAAGGCGTGCTTCGTTAACGATTATTCTACTCGATGTCGATTTCTTTAAGCTTTATAACGACAATTATGGACATATTGCTGGCGATAAATGCTTGAAGCAGCTGGCAAGCGCATTACACTCGAAATTTATTCGAGCTGGTGAATACGTGGGCCGCTATGGCGGTGAAGAGTTTGTCATCATTTTAAGCAGTGCTAATGACGAAGAGCCTAAAGAGCAGGCAGAGCGTATTCATGAGATCGTAAAGCAAATTGATTGTCCACATGAGTATTCTCAAGTGTCTGATAGGTTAACAATTTCTCAAGGTGTCTATTCTTTCATTCCTAATGGAGATGAAACAACGAGCAGCATCTATGAAACCGTTGATAAAGCCCTTTATGAAGCGAAAAAAAATGGTAGGAATACCTACTCAATTACTAAATAACCGAATGAGAAAAGTAACGTGGCTCTGTCTTCTACCTGTTGTTTACCGTTAAAGCGAAAACAACAACTCAAGGCGTGTTCCTACCTTTCTTTATTAATCTTTAGTACTCAGTCAAACGTAGTTATGGCAGGTACGACATTTAAGAAAGAGTTAGAACGCTCGTTTGCAACGGCTGTAATACTTACCGATAGCGATGTATTTACGTTTGGCTTCCATGACTTTGACCCTAATGAGTGGTTTAACTTAGAGCAAGACAATATCGGAACGGAAGACTCGATCAGCCTTAGAAAGCAGATCACTGCATCAACGCTCCCTTATACTTTTGAATTTGGTGATAAGCAGGATAAGAACCGTCAAGAGATCACGGTTCGCCTATCTGCGTTGAAAACTGAACAAGATGTATCCTTCGAATCGACCGTTACGTCGGATCTTCATAAAGAAGTGGTACTAACGGGCTATTTCGATATCGCAAATATTTCGAAACTCGACGAATACTGGAGTGTTAAGAGTAAGCTAGGTAACCATCTTTCTTACTACAACAGTCAGTTTGACTATCGCGGCAATACTCTAGAGCCCTACAGAGACCAAATAGATGGTGTTTACGTTAATACCTATGCGTGGGCCTATATTATTGAACCAAGCATCACACTGCAGTATGAGAAGCCATCCCCTTGGGGGCGTTGGAAGTTTTCTTCTAGCTGGCACTACTTTAATGGTATTGGTTGGGGCGAAGCGAACTATGGTGATGTAGGAAACCCTGAAGGTTGGTATATGTCTAATGAAGCTAAGCTTTTTTACGATGTTACTCGGTGGGGAGAATCTGTGTCATCTACCTATGCGAGCTTTAGGCGCGTAGACTTAGGTGGTGATACATCTCATCCCTTTGGTACTCATTACTATTATGAAACGAGTATAGGTTGGCTGATCACTCCGTGGTTTAAAAGTAGTTTGGTCGACAACATTGGTGTTGGACTTACCATCAATTACGGAAGTACCTTGAGAGGCGGAAGTTTAGTACTGTTCTTTAACCAAGATTAAAAGGAGGCGGTTCATGTACGAATCGCCTTTTTTATAAGTAGGGTTACTGGTGTAGATAGGTAAACAGTTGGTTTCGCCCTGCGTCTTTAGCACCATACAGCGCATTATCAGCGCGTTTTATCACTTCTTCAGGCACTGAGCTTACTGTGCTGTCAGACAGCCCAATACTGACGGTAATATTGACAGTTTCTGTGTCGTTATCTAACTTCCCACGCTTTTGTATTCCTGCGTCATCATCCTCTGGTCGAGAATGAGTATTTCGTATCACCATATCGTATTCTTCGATATCTTTGATTAACGCTTCTAAGTGTTTTTCTACTTGATTGGCCAGCTTGTTTTTAAAGATGATGGTAAATTCTTCTCCACCATACCGATAAACTTTAGCTCCGCCAGACGTATGGGTTAAGCGGCTTGCCACCAGTTTTAATACATCATCACCCGTATCATGTCCATAAGTGTCGTTGAAACGCTTAAAGTGGTCGATATCGAGCATAGCAATAGAATAGCGGCGCCCTAAATGCTTAGTATCGACATCCAGAGCGTGTCTGCCTGGAATATTAGTTAGCTGATCATTAAATGCCATCGCATGGCTGGCAGAAATGACGTAAAGAATGATCAATATTCCTGAGAGAGAGAACATCGTGCTTGATATGTATTGGATATCGAAAAAGATGAAGGTAGACGACGCTAATAAGATTGAGCTGTAAACAACGACATCAATTGGTCTGTTGTACACCAATACTAATATTGCAGTCAGACCACTAAGACAAAGGCCATACAATACAAGTACAAACGGTATCTTGGAAACCGAAGGAACAGTAAAGAGAACACTATCACTCCAAGTTTCAAAACCTCCGTCGTGAAAGTGAGTGAGTGTTAAGTCTGACCAAAACACGAACAGTACGAGAATAGAAGCGTAGATAGCCACGCTTTTGGAATTAATCCCGGTATCTGGGAAAGCAAAAACCAATAAGCAAGCGACGGGAAGTAACGTAGCAAGTAACGACAACTCCATTAGAGTTGTACCAGTGTTAAGAGGGCTTTGTAATCGGTTTTGGATAATAGTATAAGCAACGAGCATCGCCATAGATGCCATGGCCATTCTGCCTTGTTTGAAGCTGTGACAAAGCATAACCGAAACAACTAGGAGAATATAAGGTAGGTTGCTAGCAATACCGAGGTTAGATCCGGTCACTAAGATGACATTGTTCATACCAGCAAGTAGCATTCCGAGTAACAGAATAGGAAACAAAAACCGAAATATGCTCGATGTCGCAAAAGAAGATGTCATTTATATAGAAGCCTAGCCTGACTGATAATATTATTATTTATACAAAACCTATTCAGGATACGGTCAAAATAAAAATTGCCAAGCTTTTTACCGCAATTCCCACTAAAAATATGGTTTACGTTTAAAAAAAATTCAACTTTGTTCATATAACTTGCGATTTACTATTACACTTTAACGAGAGCAATAAACATATACGTGTTAGACAGTTACATACGAGAAGGGTTAACAATGCAAATTAGTGTCGATGTACATAACTATATGGAAACTCTCGTTGCATGTATTGGCTAAGGAAGAGTACGTAAGTAAGTATGATAATGAACAGTTAGCCGACTTAGCTTGCTTAGCGCTGTGTCAGTTGAGACCCATTTACATTCGCTTTGATATCGACTTTTTATCAGCTCTGCCAGAAGAAAAGCTCGTCCTCTACAAAAAGAATAGCGAAATAGCGATAAAAAATGCAGAATCAATGATAGTTGATGATCGTAGGAAAGATCGTGTCGACGATATTCCTATCATTTTTACGCACCCAAGTTTTGATGACGATGTAGAGTTAGAATGGTTTGAAAAGCCATTGATTAATTATAACCATCGCCAGTCATAAAATTAGTAAAAGGAGAGTTGAGTGGGATTATTTTCGATGTTGTTCGGTAGCAAGAAAGAACAAACTGAGCAGAAAGAGGTGGTTGAAGCCGTCGAGTATAAAGGTTTTCAAATTTTCCAAGAAGCGATGCCTGACTCTGGGCAGTTTCGGGTAGCTGGACGTATTACCAAAGTGATAGGTGATGAAACGAAAAGTCACCGATTCATTCGTTCTGATGTCGTTTCTAATAAAAATGATGCAAACGAACTCATGCTAAAAAAATCCCAAATGTTCATCGACCAAATGGGCGAAGACATCTTCAAATAAGTTCTTCTTAATGATTGTTAAAGCAGCCTCAGTTATGTGGCTGCTTTTTTGTTTTAAATGAAACAAAAAATCCATTTACCAAATCAAAATAAGCTACAGCGTCACTTTCGTGTTCGTCCCTGCCAGTCAAACCTCTATCAAGTTTATCTATGCTAATACATACCTAATGGTCTAACCACTTTTTAAACAGTTGACTCGTAACTTACTAACTAACAAGTGAATTTTGGTTATATAAAGTATCTATTTCATTTAACGAAAACTTGATCTGAACAGTACCACTTTAGTCTATCTTCGAGTAATGTCGTTAAATGCTTAAGTTGTATGCAAATATTCAGGTAGTGGAATGTTACTCGCTAACAGGTTTAATAACGAAAATACTCGTGCATAGGCAAGTTATATAAAAACAAAGTTCACAAGGAGTACAAAGTGCAAATTGGTGTCCCAAAAGAGAGCCTCGCAGGTGAAACGCGAGTTGCTGCTTCTCCCAAGTCGGTAGAGCAGCTTTTAAAGCTAGGATTTGATGTTTGTGTCGAAACACAAGCAGGCAGCCTAGCAAGTTTTGATGATTCCGCATACGAAGCTTCAGGCGCAACTATTGTGTCTAAAGACGACGTTTGGAGTTCGGATATTATATTCAAAGTCAATGCTCCAATAGTTGATGAGACTGAAAGCATTGATGAAATTGGTTTAATTAAAGAAGGAGCGAGCCTGATTAGTTTTATCTGGCCTGCACAAAACCCTGAATTAATGGAACAACTTTCGAGTAAGAATATTAACGTGATGGCGATGGATTCTGTCCCTCGAATCTCAAGAGCGCAAGCACTTGATGCGTTAAGCTCGATGGCGAACATAGCCGGTTATCGTGCAGTTGTTGAAGCGGCACATGAGTTTGGTCGATTTTTTACAGGCCAAATTACCGCAGCAGGTAAAGTGCCACCAGCAAAAGTGTTAGTCGCTGGTGCTGGAGTTGCTGGTTTAGCGGCTATTGGTGCGGCAGGTAGCTTAGGTGCGATTGTCCGTTCATTTGATGTTCGTCCAGAAGTAAAAGAACAAGTAGAGTCGATGGGCGCTGAATTTTTGGAAGTTGATTTCAAAGAAGATACCAGCGCAGGTGACGGCTATGCGAAAGAAATGTCTGATGAGTTTAATAAGAAAGCTGAAGAGCTATACGCTGCTCAAGCCAAAGACGTCGACATTATAATCACAACCGCACTTATACCTGGGCGACCTGCTCCTAAGCTAATTACTAAAGCGATGGTAGATAGCATGAGCGCGGGCAGTGTAATTGTCGATCTAGCAGCAGCTAATGGCGGTAACTGTGAATACACAGTGGCTGACCAAGTTATTACGACAGAAAATGGCGTAAAGGTTGTCGGCTATACCGATATGGTCGGTCGCTTACCAACCCAATCGTCGCAGCTTTATGCAACTAACCTCGTCAATCTTATGAAGCTTCTTTGTAAAGATAAAGACGGCACCGTTAATATCGACTTTGAAGATGTTGTACTCCGTGGTGTCACTGTCGTTAAAGAAGGCGAGATCACTTGGCCAGCTCCTCCAATTAAAGTGTCGGCTCAACCTCAAGCGAAAGTCGAAGCGCCAAAGAAAGTCGAACCAAAAGTTGCAGAGCCTGTATCGCCAGTTAAGAAGTTTGTAGGAATTGCTGCCGGTGTTGGTGCATTTGCATGGATAGCGTCTGTTGCGCCTGCTGCTTTCTTAGCACACTTTACGGTATTTGTTCTCGCGTGTGTTGTTGGATATTACGTTGTATGGAACGTAACACATGCACTTCATACCCCTTTGATGTCGGTAACTAATGCGATCTCAGGAATTATTGTAGTAGGGGCATTACTGCAAATCGGACAAGGAAGTGGCGTTGTAACTTTCTTATCATTTATCGCCGTTCTTATCGCAAGTATTAATATTTTTGGTGGCTTCACGGTTACTAAACGTATGCTTGAAATGTTCCGTAAAGACTAAAGGAGTAACACATGTCTGCAGGATTAGTACAAGCCGCATATATTGTTGCTGCTGTATTCTTTATTATGAGTTTAGCTGGCCTATCAAAACAGGAATCTGCACGCGCAGGTAACTATTATGGTATCGCGGGTATGGCGATCGCGTTGATCGCGACGATCTTTGGCCCGGATTCACAGGGTGTTGTTTGGATCATTGTTGCAATGGTGATCGGTGGTGGTATCGGTATTCACTATGCAAAGAAAGTTGAAATGACCGAAATGCCAGAACTTGTAGCAATTCTACATAGTTTCGTTGGTATGGCTGCAGTATTGGTTGGTTACAACAGCTTTATTGCTCCACCAGCAACGGTATCGGTAAACCCAGCTGATATTCACGCTGAGCACGTAATTCATTTAGTCGAAGTCTTTTTAGGTGTATTCATCGGTGCTGTTACTTTTACAGGTTCTATTGTTGCGTTTGGTAAACTGAGAGGCACAATCTCGTCGTCTGCTCTTAACATTCCGCATAAGCACAAATGGAATTTAGCCGCTATTGTGGTGTCTGCATTTTTGCTAAGTCGATTCGTTGAATCTGATGGAAGTATGTTTGCTCTTATTATCATGACATTGWTAGCATTCGCATTTGGTTACCACTTGGTTGCATCGATCGGTGGTGCTGATATGCCAGTTGTCGTTTCAATGCTGAACTCATATTCAGGTTGGGCTGCCGCTGCAGCGGGCTTCATGCTTGCAAACGATTTACTTATCGTAACCGGTGCATTGGTTGGTTCTTCAGGTGCAATTCTTTCATATATTATGTGTAAAGCGATGAACCGTTCATTTATCAGTGTTATCGCTGGTGGCTTTGGACAAGAAGTATCGACATCTTCTGAAGTTGAAGAGCAAGGCGAACATCGTGAAACAACAGCTGAAGATGTCGCTGAAATGCTGAAAAACTCAAAGTCAGTTATCATTACTCCAGGGTACGGCATGGCGGTAGCTCAAGCTCAATACCCAGTACATGAAATCACTGACAAACTTCGTGCTCAGGGAATWGAAGTTCGCTTCGGTATTCATCCTGTGGCGGGCCGTTTACCGGGTCACATGAATGTATTGCTTGCGGAAGCTAAAGTGCCTTACGACATCGTTCTAGAAATGGACGAAATAAATGATGACTTTGCTTCTACAGATACTGTTCTTGTTATTGGTGCTAATGACACTGTTAACCCAGCAGCACTTGAAGATCCAAACAGTCCTATAGCGGGAATGCCAGTTCTGGAGGTGTGGGATGCACAAAACGTTATCGTCTTTAAGCGTTCAATGAATACGGGATACGCAGGTGTTCAGAATCCATTGTTCTTTAAAGAGAACACGCAGATGCTCTTTGGTGATGCGAAAGCAAGCGTTGATGCGATCTCAAAAGCACTTTAATAGCGCGAGCTAACCAAGTATATAAATCTAAAGCCAGCATATTAGCTGGCTTTTTAATGCGTGGAATTACGTTTGGCTTGTTTACGTGACAGTGAAACAGATGAATTATCACGTGTTCATGACAAGAGTTTTATCTTTATATGTTTATAGTATATATTTGATTTAATTGAACGAATTGGCTCAAGAACTATAGTGACGATCAAACGCATCAAATTATTCACTTCACTTTTACTCATGGTTTCAGCAAATGCTTTTGCTGACTCTTTGCCTGAGCGTATCGATAATTTTAGTAAACTCTTTAACGTTAATAGTGCGGTTGAGTCCTACGACATTCGTATTCTACAAGCAGATTACCCAACTAAGCTGCTTATGCCTTCTTCAATGCTTCCCCAAACGGCTAAGTATCCGCTAAAAGATATTCAACGCTTATATCAACTTTCTAAAACCTGTAGCGGAAAACTCCCTTTAAGTCCCTTAATTACGGAGCCTCTCGTCTTTACACGTGCTTTATGTAAAGGAACTAAGTTGGGAACGCGTTGGTTTAGCCGAAGTGGTCTTATCCACCCTGGTGGTGGTACCTATGCAGCTCGTTATGTTGAAAAATACCCAGATAAGTTCGAATCACTTAAGCAGTTCATGCACATTAAAGAGCGCCAAAATCTGACGAATGAAGGGCTGCTCGATAGACTTAAGCATATGGATGAAGAGGCAATTACTGCTCTAATTTCCGGGGCTAGTATGTTTGTCGAACAAGACAAAATGTGGCTACGCCGAGGCGACCAATATTACCTCTATGATGATGAAGTCTGGAAAACAAATGCCGAAATAGCCGGACTTAGCTATATGCTCTCAACGAATACCAAGAGTTGTTTTGTTCAGCGAGGGAATATTTGTTGGGATGTAGAGGATCACTCGGAGATCCTCCAGATCAGCATGATCGTATTGGTAATTGCCAACGTACTCTTGGTTATTGGCTGGGCGTTATATCGTTGGAATAGCAAAAAACAAGAATTGAAAAGCCGTATGTTGGTACTGCAAATACTCACACACGAGTTGAGAACTCCTATCGCCAGCTTATCTCTAACGGTGGAAGGGTTTAGAAGGGAATTTGAGCATTTACCCGAAACCGTTTATGACGAATTTCGCCGTTTATGTGAAGATACAAGAAGACTTCGTCAACTAGCCGAAGCGAGCAAAGATTATTTGCAATCAGATAACCAACCACTTGCAACAGAGTGGATCCCGAGTGTTCAGGATTGGCTAGAGTATAAAGTCGAAGAAGAATTTGAACCAGGTATAGAACTTAAAGTTAATAAAGATATAGCTGCAAAAGTAAACGTTTATTGGCTTGGAACCTGTATCGATAATCTCATTCGTAACGCTGTTAAATATGGTGTTGCACCTGTTACTCTTCAGCTGAATACTTCTGACAAAGGGCTGACATTCGAAGTAATAGATAATGGAGACTTAACTCACAAAAATTGGTCAGAGTTAAAGAAGCCTTTTGTAAGCAAAAGCGGATTAGGCCTTGGATTGACTATAGTAGAATCAATGGTCGGCAAGATGGGCGGAAAAATGAGCCTCATCGGCCCACCAACAACATTTATTTTGGAGATACCCTGTGAAACAGACATTGCTTCTCGTTGAAGATGACAAAAACTTAGCAGACGGCCTATTAGTTAGCCTAGAGCAAGCAGGCTATGACTGTTTACATGCTGAGAGAATCTCTGAAGTTGAGGCTTATTGGGAGCAAGCTGATCTAGTTATACTAGATCGCCAGCTACCCGATGGTGACTCCGTAGAACATTTAGCGTCTTGGAAAAAGAAGAAAGACGTCCCCGTTATTTTGCTGACGGCATTAGTTACAGTTAAAGATAAAGTTGCAGGTTTAGACTCAGGCGCAAATGATTACCTTACAAAACCTTTTGCGGAAGCAGAATTGTTTGCGCGTATTCGTGCTCAACTACGCTTACCAGATTCAGAAGAGCAAGATACTTCGAAAGTCACAACCGAGAACCTTGTTATAGATAAAGCAACACGCGAAGTTGTTTTTAATAACGAAGCGATAACGTTAACTCGCACGGAATTTGACTTATTGCTCTTTCTAGCAAGCAACTTGGGACGAGTGTTTACTCGTGACGAATTACTCGATCATGTATGGGGCTACAACCATTTCCCAACCACCAGAACAGTAGATACGCATGTACTTCAACTTCGCCAAAAGCTACCAGGCTTAGAAATTGAAACCTTACGTGGTGTCGGATATAAAATGAAAGCATGATGTTGAAAAGGTCATTACCATTTTTGTTTCTCGTTAGCTTGCACACTCCAGTGCAGGCTAACGAGTGGTTTAAAGAAAGTAACTCTTTGACTCAAGTACACAAACATATTTTAGATGATGATTTGCCCATGATGTTTTCTTCGTTAGTCGAAGTTTGGCAAAACACAGAATCTAAAAGGAATGAGCAGCATCTTAATGAACTGTTTAAGCAATCTCTTAATCAAGATTGTGGCAAAAGCCTTACCAAACCGAGTATTCCAGATTGGATAAACGCGATTACGGTAAGGCGTCATGCTATTCAAAGCCCGGGAAGAGACACGTATAGGCTTGTCGTAGACGTAGAATCAAAGTTTGAAATTACAGAAATAGACATAGTTAAGTGGGTAGATAAAAGTATTTCTACGGATAGTGACTTGAAAAAGAGTGAAACTGAAAATAGTAACACTGTCACTTTTCATAAGCGTTATAACTTGAGTAGCCCTGTTGAGTCGGGTTTGTACCGTCTCAGTGTGAAAGGAAAAGAGGGTAAATCATGGAGTACCTGGATCGTGTTCGGTGAGTTTGCTCTTAGACAACGCGTTCGGTGGTCATCAAAAGATTCATGGATAATTGATAAGAAAGAGCTTTTGAATCCTTACTGTCCACTACCTACGCTTGATGTTGGACTTTATGATTACGTAGAAGGCGAGTATGAACAAATCTGGTCACGTACTTATGAATCCGATTATCCAACCTCTTTAGAAAACAATAAATTCGCTAATGATCGCTATGTTCTTGCGATTTCAATGAACCATGCCCGCTGGCAAGGCGATATAATAATCGAACAGACGCAAACTATAAGTAAAACGTATGATATTTCTAGCGAAGAGGAATTAAAGTAATTTAAACTTATGCCGTTAACTTAGATAGGGATATAACAAAGTATAATCAGCATGAAAAATTCAAATAAAATATTAGCTACAGCAATTTGCTTTGCCTGTATGCCTAGCTACGCAGCCAATTACGCTATCGAAGCTCGCGGTGACGCCATGGGTGGTGTTGGCGTTGTATCTGCAAACTTCTTAACAGCTCCTTTTTACAACCCAGCACTGACTGCTATTTATCGAAGAAATGACGATTTAGGTATGATAACGCCAAGTTTTGGTGTTTCTTACAATGATGAAGACCAGATGGTTGATGGGCTAGATAGTACAGCGTCACTAATTTCTGAAATTTCAAGTGGTAGCTCTACAGATTATGAAGCTCTACAGGCTAGCTTAGCTAGTCTAGATGGTGACCAAGCAAAACTTGAAGTTGGTGGGGTTGTAGCTTTCGCAATTCCGAATCAGTTTATTGCAGCAAATGCTTTTGCTAAAGTTTACACTGAATCTTTTGTATCACCAGACATGTACACTACAGTTGATCCTAATATAACAGACGAGCAAAATACGCTAAGGCAAGCTGAATTAAGCGCTGTAAATGCGGTGTCAATTGGTGTTGCAGAAGTTGGTATTTCTCTAGCGAAGTACCAAACGTTCATGGGACAACACATTGCTTTTGGTGTTACACCTAAACTACAGCGTATTTATACTTATGTATACTCAGCAAATATTTCTAATTAWGATTTAGGTGATGTAAGAGAC
>NZ_JAKJSW010000123.1:0-12955 GCF_050337375.1 Vibrio makurazakiensis
CCCTTGTAATATGTCACAATTCATTGATTTTAATAGAGTGGCATGTTGGTGTGATTCAACGCCCTCAGCCACTATCTGCATATTGAGCATTTTGCCAATTTCGATGATGTGTTTAACCAACTCCAACTGGGCTGGATCTGAGTTGATATTGAACACAAAACTTTGGTCAATTTTAAGTTCATTAAGTGGCAGTTCTTTTAGGATGTTGAGTGACGAGTACCCAGTTCCAAAATCATCCAATGACGTTTTGATGCCGAGTGAGCGTAACTCAGCAAGCTTTTCTTTGATTGACTGAATATTTGTCATCATCATTGTTTCAGTGAGTTCAAGAGTAAGTTGGTGCCTCGGAAACTGGAACGTTTCAATTTGACGAATAAGATCCGGAATGAAGTTATCCATAGTGAGCTGTTGCACTGAAATGTTGATCGATAAGTCGAACTCTTTTCCTGTTATTTCCTGTATGCGTGCAATGTCTGATAATGATTGTTCGACAATGAGTTGACCTAGTTTTGGCATCTGACCGCTAGATTCTGCAATTCCAATAAACTTCTCCGGTGAAACTTGGCCTAATTCTTCATCGTGCCAACGAACCAGAGCTTCTACACCGTGCAGTGAACCATCAGCGTCTAGTTGTGGTTGATAATACATGTAGATATCACGGTTACTGATCGCGCTTCTTAGCTTGTGTTCCATTTTTAGTTTAAGCAGCTTTTTATGTTGAAGCTCTAGGGTAAAAAATGTCGCGGTATTTTTTGTTTTTTTACTTTTGAACATCGCAAAGTCAGCATTGCAGCGTAGCTCCTCGATCGTCCTTCCATCGAAAGGGAACTGAGCAACGCCAACACTCGCACTTATCATTAGGGTATGTTCGTCAACGGCAAAAGGTTGATGGATTTGGTTCATCAATTTTGTAATAAGCTGTTGGACATTGTCTTGTCCCACGGAGTGGGTAAGGAGRAGGAATTCATCACCAGATTCATGAATAAGCAACCCATTGTCAGGAACCAAGCTTTTTAGGCGTTCTGACGCTCTTCGTAGTATCTGGTCACCAGTCGCATGACCATAGGCGTCATTTACGCCCTTAAAGTTATCTAAATCGATGTAGATTAGGCTAAAGGGTTTTCTTAGATTATTGGTCCACTTGTACGCATTTGATTGGAAGTAAATACGGTTGGGTAATTCGGTCAGAAGATTGTGGCTCGCACGGTGCAATAACTGCTTACGCTTTTCTTTTTCGTTCGTTGTAATCTTCTTTAGTAGCAAGAATAAAATGATGTGAACGGTGATGAATGCAAATAAGGTCAAGATGAAAGATGGCAAAAACTCCTGAATGAGGTACTTAGAGTCAACCTTTGAGACCACCCACATGTTGAAGTCTTGATCGTAAATTAGAGACGTCTGTGACGTTACATCTTCTTGCTCGATAAATAGTGTAAATACCTTATTAGTTTTCCGCGCATCTTTCATCGTGATGTGAAATTTTTTGAAGAACTGCTGCGCCATTGTAGTGTGGTTCGCCTTGCTTATTGCCTGGCTATAATCGCGCTTAAGAACATTTTCTTTGGAATAAAACTGGATATAACCATCATTCCGAATAATTCCGACTTCATTATGAGGACCTAGGTGAGGCGAGGAATTGAATATTTTGGATTCATCTAATGTTAAAGCGGCTGCCATGACAAGTAATGGCTGATGGTTAGCGTCTCGGACCGTGAACCTAGTAGGGATCAGGTTTGATTGTAGGTTTTCACCATAAATGGTTCTACCTAAGATCATTTTGGTTGAGTTCAGCGCATGTAAAAAGGAACTTCTAGTGTTCGGGTTACTTAAGTAGTTGGTAGATTTTTCGATAGATAGGTTGGAACTTGCAGTTAATAAGTCGCCTTCAATGCTCAGAACCTTAATTCCTTTTATTTCACTTTGATCTTCAATAACTTTGTCAAGCAACTGAACTGCTTCATTTTTTTCATTTAAAGTCAGCTGACGATCAATTTGTAACCCTAATACTTCAAGAAAAAACTCTTGAGTTTTGAGTAAGGAATTCACTGAGTTAGAAAAGGACAGGACTTGTCTCTCTTGAGCAGCATGAACATTAAGGACACTTTTCTCCCATAAACTCATCGATAAGTAGCCAAATCCTATTATGCTCAAAATAAGAGTTACTAGGTAAAAGTGCCAAATGCTGTAACTGTTTTTCGCCATACTCAAAGTCCTACAGAGTGTACTCCTGTATGTTTATAGCACTCAATTCTGTAAAAAACTATGGGTAGTACATATGCATTAGTGTTTGGTGGGATCTAGGGCACTATTTAAGGTAACTGGTTAATTCTTTCGACGTGATAGGTTTAGAGAAAAGGTAGCCTTGCATTAAGTCGCATTGGCATTGCTTCAAAATATCGAATTGATCCGTTGATTCAACGCCTTCGGCTAGAACGATCATGCCAAAGTTTTTACCTATAGCGATGATGTTTTGAACCATAGTTAAAGACTGTTGGTCGCTATGAATACTGTCGATAAAGCTTTTATCAATTTTAACTTCATCAATAGGAAGTGCTTTTAACATGCTGAGTGACGAGTAACCTGTACCGAAGTCATCTAGGGATATCTTAATGTTCTTGCGGTGTAATTCTTCACAAATCGGTTTTACGTGCCCAAGGTCTTCTATAAACAGGTTTTCGGTTATCTCAAGAGTTAACAAACTCTCTTCGAAACTATTTTTCTTGAGTACATCAAGGATGTGAGATGCAAAATCAGGTTGCATGAATTGCCTGACGGATACATTGACGGACAGTCCAAATTTTATTTCATCATTACGTTGTAGCGATGCTATTTGTTCGATACTTGACTCTATGATGAAACGGCCGAGTTTACCCATAAGCCCAGAACTTTCCGCAATAGGGATAAATACATCAGGAGCTATGAAACCTAACTCCTCGTCTATCCAACGTATTAGTGCTTCTACGCCATGAATGGAACCATCTGCTTTTACTTGTGGCTGAAACACCATAAAGAGTTGGTTGTTTTCTATGGCTAATCGAAGCTTTTGTTCAACCTTCATTTTGAAAAGGTGTGACTCTTGCATTTTCGAAGTAAACAGGCTGTAAGAGTTTTGCTGCTGCTTAGCTTGATACATTGCGATATCAGCGGCACGAAGTAGGGCGTCTAAGTCGTTTCCGTGTTTTGGAAATTTAGACGCACCAATACTGCTACTGAGTAAGAACTGAGATCCGTTGACTTCATAAGGTACGGCGAGTGCATCAATAATATCTTGTGCGAGTTCTTTGACTTGTTCAGTATCTGTCGTACAGGTAAGGAATATGAACTCATCGCTTGCTTCTCTCACCATTAAGTCCGAGGGTTTTACAAAAGTAGAAAGACGACTCGCGATTAATTTCAGAACCTTATCACCAAAATCATGACCATGAGTATCGTTAACGCTTTTAAAACTATCGATATCAATGAAAAGTAGAGAAAAAGGTTGAGTCTTATTTTCTAGCCAGCGGTGCATCTCCATGCGTAAATAGTGTCGGTTAGGCAAGAGAGTCAGGGAGTCATGGCTAGCTTGATAAATTAACTGATTACGAGACTTCTTCTCACCTTTAGCGACGGAATTGACTAAGGAATAAAAGCCAATGTTAAGCAGCATAAATACGACAAAGTAGAGACTAAACTTTTGATAGAACAGATTATCGACATAATCGAGATTAGTACGACCTACAACCCAGAGATTGTAATCTCGTAGGAATTTGACAGTAATAAGAGAGCTTTGAATTGGTTCTTGTACTTCAACCGAGTAACTTTGATTACTTACTTTCGCTTCTTCTACTGTCATCGCGTGTTGTGATGCTAGGTTACTAAGCACGAGTTTGTATAGAGCTTTGTCGACGGGGTTTTCGTAGATTGAACCTTGTCTATCGCTCGACATAAACTGTCGGTAATGGTCGGTACGGATCAATGAAAGGGTATTGTACGGCCCTGCATGCATCTCATTGTGAAAAGCGATCACGTCATCAATTTTTAAGCCTGCAGTCATAACGGCTTTCACGCCTTGACCGGGAACATGAATTGCTTTGCGAATAGGAATGACATAACTACCAAGCGAATTCTGGTAATACGTTCTGCCAATGACCATATGGGGGCTATTTAGTGCTGCCTGAAAAGATTCTCTAGTGTGCTCCTGGCTGAGTAGATTAGGCTGCTCACTGAGAGCAATATTGGAAGTCACTGATATGTAATCGCCCTTAGGGTTTGTTAAACCAAATGCAGCAATAGCAGTATGAGCATCAAGTAACTGATCTAAAATAGGACGGATTTGCATTGAAGCAGTGCGAGTGAAGTCATTTTGATTCACAAGTTGATAGCCAATTACTTCTAAGAGCGCTTCTTGGCTTGTGAATAACGAATTGGCAGATGTTGAAAATAACTCGACTTGCAGCGTTTGCTGGAATTTGAAGTCTTTACGATTTTCTTTGAATTGTAGATAGCCGTACAGAGAAAAAAGAATCAGAGTGATCCCAACGATAAACGCGTAGATCATCCAGATGTTTTTTCTAAATACAGCCATAAAACGCCTTTGAGTTGTTTGAGTACGCCCAAATAGCGTACTCATAGGTTCTGTTACTCTGTGACAGAAATTGGCAAGCTTTGGTTCGCTCCCCACTCAGTCCATGAACCGTCGTATATTCCCATTGGGTTTGGTCGCTGTATGATATAAGCGGCCAGCAGTATTATGCATGCAGTAACGCCGGAACCACAACTGAAAATCATAGGTTTATCGTCAATTAAGCTTAGTTTATCAAAGACTAACGTCAAATCTTTAGGTTGTTTTAACTTGCCACCACTCATAACCTCAGAAAATGGTAAACAGATTGAGTTTGGGATATGCCCACTACGTAGCCCTTCGCGTGGTTCTGGGACGAGTGAGTCGAATCTTTGTTGTGAGCGAGCATCGAGGATATGAGCGCTTTGAAGGCTAGAAAATTGGTTAACTTTATCTGCATTGATAAAGTAATCGGGATCGAGTTTCCCTTCGAAGTTACCCAGCTCTTTTTCCTTTCGGTAAACTTTATTCACCATGTAGCCTTCTTCAATCCAAGCGGGTAAACCACCGTCTAGGACATAAACTTCTTTATGACCCATTGCTTTTAACATCCACCAAGCGCGTGGTGACGCATATGTTCCCGCATTGTCGTAAACCACGATAATACTTTCGTTGTTTAGCCCAAGCTCTTTGGCCTTTGTATTGAAATCTGCTTCTGAAGGAAACATATGAGGTAGGGCAGACTCTTGGTCACAGAATACTTTGTCGTAATCGAATTTAACTGCAGTAGGGATAACTGCACCGTGAACTTTAGGTTGCTCGTTAGGTATTTTGAAGTTGATGCTAGCATCGAGAACGATGGTGTTGGCTTGGCCTAGTAACTGGTTTAATTGCTGTGGTGAAATAAGCGGTGATTGCATGTAGGGGAAATCCTTTTTTATTTATATATTTTAGGTGTTTACTTGGATGGTTGAGATAAAACTGAGTCAGAGATAGCCTATCTATTTATAGTTTTCAAAGCAACGGACAAAGCGGTAACTATTATTAGAAAAAAGTGATGAAAACTCTTCGATATATACGGTGGATCCAACCGGGCAAGTGACTTGAATCGGAATGCTGACTCTGAATGTTGGGCCTTGATTTATTTGAAGCGTGAGATACCTACGTTGGCCATCAAGTGACTGAGTCAACGTATTCGCAAGGGCTGTTGCCTTAAGTTCTTTACCTGTAGGTTTGGCTACTGGGAAGGAAGTCAGCGTTAAGAGGATACCAACGCCAATAAACAGCAATAACAGTGCAAGTCTTAGTTTAGTCATTCGATCGAAACGTTAAATCCGAATATTTAGACAATACGTGATCTTTTATATAAATGGAAATATACCGCGGAAAGTAAAGACGCTGACTTTGGAGGTCAGCGTCGTATACAGTGAAATAAGGCGCTTTGTTAAGCCGTTTACGCGAAATATTAGTTACCAAGTGATGGTATTGTTTGCCGTGCTAAAAGTTTTTTGCATAGGATCTTGCCCATCATAGAACCAAATTTCTACCAAGAGCTGTTCATGGACGTTTGGTGCTGGAAAGGTTAAATCTATTTTTCCATCGGTTAATGAACTCGCGATCACTTTACTTGAGTAGTCGGGCTTAAGTGTGCTGTTAGCCCGCTCTGTGAATCTGCTATAGACGGACACGAATGCGCGTTGTGTTGTAATGTCGCTTATATCTAAACTCATTTCAAACTTAGTGACCGGGTTATAATCGAAACCGTCAGGTACGACGAGCTCTTCCATGCGACTTGGCCCAGCCTCCGTAGCAACAGCTTGAGTTGTTGACGGTACAGAAGGTGTTGAGGTTCCTGTCGTCCCTCCGTCACCGCCTCCGTCACCACCTCCACAAGCAGTAATAAATGATAGAGCCAGCACCGAACTACCAAATTTGATATTTGAATCGTATCTTTGTGATTTCATGGTGCTACTCCTTATGGTTCATATCGTTTATTAGCTGCAGGGGTATTGAACCAAGTCTTTGATTCTTGCCCCCCTGATTCTGCGTAGTCAGCGAAATTAGGGTAGGCCGTGACAATATCAACTCTTTCTAGTGGCCATTTCCACTCACTTGCTGAAGTAATGAGTAGCGCCCACGGGTGGTTTTCTGCAGTCTTGAAGTATTTTCCGGTTTCAGGGTTACTGTCGTCGACACCAAGCCCTGTGCTGAATAAGTTGTCGGTGTCGAACGCTTCTGTCGGTGCTTTGTCGGCTAAATGTACTTCCCAGCTTCTACCCGGGTGAAGAGGGAGGTTTTCACCATGGTAGTAACTTGGAGTTGCGAAGATAAATGGGTCATAAGGCATGTCCGTCCAATTTGAATCATCTACTCCGCTACCTGTTAATGTGATACCAATTTGGAATATGAACTGTTCATCTTCTTTACAGTTAGAGCGAGTCCTATAAAAATTACAACTGCTTGATACATCTTGGCTTAGGTCACTACTCACAATGAAAATAGCTTCTGTTCTTCCATCTTCCAGACCTGAGGATGTGAAATTACCGTTTTGTTTCATGTAGGACTCGGCATTGTCAACAGCACCAGGAAGTAGCCCTTCTAGACGTATTGCGAAGCCATTTCGATAGTCCGCCCCTAATGCTGCTAGGCGACCGTCTATCGTTGATTTAACGACTTTTCCATCTTTAAGAATTTCAGTTATACGATAGAACATGACTACGTCGTTCATGTCGTAATCGGCTTTATAAGGCCAGTTATCTTCGTAGGCTAAAGTCGCATAGCTCGAAGCACTTGGGAAGTATCGAGCTGTGGCACCGTTGTTTAGTACCTCAACTTGGAAATCAACAACTTCACCTGATGTTGAGCCACCAAAGTAATTAAGCCCAGTCTGTTTACTGAATCTAAATCGTGCCCATGTAGTTCCTGCTAAAGCATTAATATCTACATTGAGGAACAGGGTGTTTTCACCTGCTTCAAGCTGTAAGTCGGTAAATACTTGTTCGTTAGCTCCATCAAATGTTCCGTCCTGATCCCAATCAATCCATGCAGATAGGTAGCCAGACGTTGAGGCGTCAACTACAACGCGAGCATCTAAACCTGATTCAAGCGCGGTAACTATACCAATACCTCCGTCGATCCATTCATCATCGATACCTGTTGAGTCATCACTTTGTGGGCTAACAATGCTGCCGTCATCGCCATCGGGTGCTGAGGTACCAAGCCACGTGAGTCCATCAAGTTGATGACGTGGCCCATTATTTGCCAAGGTTGTTTTGTATGTATCGGGAGCGTCACCAAAATCGATAGTTGAGTCTTCATCAATCACAGGTGCGTTGGCACAACGGGCACCGTCATTTTGACTTGAAGAAGGGCCGTTTGAGACAAATTCGACAGCAGGCACGATACCGGCTGCGATGTTATCGGCATTATCTGGGGAGAGGTTGATACGGTAAATTTTTCCGTCTTGGTTTCGAGATACGTAGTAGTAGCCATTCACATCAAAGTAGCCGGCTCCGAAAGTACCGAGCTCCCCTGTATCACCAATAGAAGTCGCGACCCCAGTCGTGGGATCAAAACTGTATAAATACCCTGAATTGTTGTCGACGCCATAGAGGGAACCATCACTAGGGTGGAAGGCGAAATCAGTAAGATTGACTGTCGCGGTTGATGATACTTTGACGACTGTAACAGAGGCGCTCGCGTCGTCGTCAAGAGGGGATAGGTCAATAGTAAACAACCCTTTTCCTTTACGGTACAGGTAGTAAACATGATTATATACGTCACCTACAAAGAAAGTATGGTCAGTCGGTAAATCGATAGTATTGACGACTTCTGCTTGGAAGTCCTTACCCAGTCGAACGATTTGTTTGTCGGATGTGTTGTAGCCGTAGATATAGCGGTCTTCAAAATCAAAACCTACGGCGTTAATTCCTACATCCATACCGGTGTCGTCTTCAAGTAGTGCGGTTGAACCTGTAACTAGGTTTACCCCCCACACTTCGACAGGGGTTGATTGAAAAAGGTAAGCCTTACTAGGACAAGTATCGAATGGTGCAGCCCACACCTTTAATGATGCTAGAAAAAGTAAACTGAACGTTAGAAGCTTCATGACAACATCCTTATTTTTGAATATTAAGGAGTATCTATCAAAGAACGTGCCGCTTTTAAGTTGTTGTTTTTATAGGTTAAAAAATCAAACTCGAGGTTTTTTAATTTTGATAGTCAGAATGAGAATGAAAAAACTCCGCAGTCGCGGAGCTTTTAGGGGTTAAATACTTAAACTTGTTGCAGTGTGCTAACTGCTACACGTTGGGCAATTAGGCATCTTCATTAAGTTCATTTCTCGCCAACTTAAAGACATGGCATCAAGGATAAGCAGCTTGCCTGATTTAGGTGTACCAAAATTAGCAATAACTTTGATGGCTTCTAAAGCTTGAGTTGCACCAATAATGCCAACCACAGGAGCCATAATGCCCGCTTCAACACAGCTTAAAGCAGCTGTTCCAAACAGGGCACTTAAGCATTGGTAGCAGGGAGCAGTTTCATCTTGATAAGTAAAGACACTGATTTGACCTTCCATACGAATAGCTGCACCTGAAACAAGAGGTGTTTTTGACGCGTAGCAAAGTCGGTTTAATTGGTTACGTGTTTCTACGTTATCGCTGGCATCTAGCACCAGTGAATGTGACTCGACTAAGCTTTTCAATTGTTCATCGTTGAGTCTTTTGGCGATAGTGTCGACCAATAAATGCGGGTTTAATTGCTTTAAGGACTCAGCCGCAGATTCGACTTTCGGTTTGCCTACATCGTTGTCTGTGTGCAGCACTTGACGCTGTAAGTTGGAAAGCTCAACTAGGTCGTCGTCAATCAATGTCAGTTTACCGACACCTGCGGTAGCAAGGTACTGCGCAGATGCACAACCTAAACCACCTGCGCCTAACACTAAAATAGAACTCTGTTTTAATGCTTCCTGGCCTTCAAAATCAAACTGCTTAAGAATGATTTGACGGTTGTAACGAAGCATCTCTTGGTCAGATAAAATTTCCATTAAATTGCCTAGTACAGAGTTGAATTAAACAGTTGAATTTGAACGGTCTCGCCAACTGCCACGTTACCACGTTCTTTTTCGATCACGACAAAGCAGTTTGCAAGACTCATAGAACGGAATGCACCTGAGCTTTGGTTTCCTGTTGTTTCAACAACGAATTGGCCATTTTCAATGCGGTAGATACCACGTTGGTAATCTGTTCGGCCAGGACCTTTCTTAAAAGCTGACTGAGTAATTGCTGGAATAGACTCTGGCGCTTTCCACTCACTGTGACCGGCTAGTTTTGCAAGCATTGGCTGCACAAGAACATACATGGTTAATACCGCTGACACTGGATTGCCTGGTAAACCACAGAACCATGCGTCATCTAACTGACCAAAAGCGAAGGGCTTACCTGGCTTAATAGCGAGTTTCCAAAAACCGATTTGACCTAACTCTTCTAGGATGTCCTTAGTGTAATCAGCTTCACCAACGCTGACACCGCCAGAAGTAACCACAACATCAGCAAGTTGTTGAGCTTGATTGAACGTTTCTTTTAGCGTTGCAGGGCAATCTGGAATTATTCCAAGATCAATCGCTTCACAACCGAATGCTTCGATGAGCGGTTTGATACCGTAACGATTACTATCGTAAATTTGCCCATCTTCTAGTGTCTCACCAAGCTTCTTAAGTTCATCGCCGGTAGAAAAGAACGCGACTTTTGGTTTGCGAACAACACTCACATGGCTAATACCCAACGAAGCAATCATTGGAATGTCGCGCGGAGTCAAGCGAGCGCCTTTCTGAAGAACAATGTCACCTTGTGCGATATCGTTACCCGTTGCACGGATATTGTTATTTAGAGAGATGCTTTCTTGTTGTATCTCGATACCAGCATCGGTTACTGCTGTGTTTTCTTGCATAATGACAGCATCACACCCATGTGGGATTTTTGCACCAGTCATAATGCGAATACAGGTGTTTACTGGCCATTCGCCTTCAAAGGGCTGTCCTGCAAACGATTTACCTGCGAGAGGTAGAGTTTTGCTGTTTTCTAGATCGGCTAGGCGCAGTGCGTAGCCATCCATTGCTGAATTGTCGAAAGGTGGGACAAAAATAGGGGAAAGGACGTCTTCAGCAAGAACAAATCCTAGCGCTTCAGCAAGAGGTAAAGAAAGTGTCGATTGGATTGGTTTAATCGGTGTTAGCATTTTGTCTAATGCGTCTTCAATTGGCATTAAGCCAGGAGCGTCACAACAGCCCATAATTGAAATTMCTTTATCGTTCTAGTTATTGATCTATCGAATTTAATGCGAGTTACTTTAGCATATTTTGAGAGTTCAAAATAATGACCTCCCTTAAAATATGGGTGTATTTATTCAAAATTACGCGTATCCTTGGTTGCCATCCGAAATGGGTAATGTATAGAGGAATAGGAATGTCAGGTCTTAGCGAATCAGCGAAGTTGGTTAAAGATGCGCTAGCAAATCGCGGGTTAGAAACACCAATGAACCCGAATGATGTAAGCCGAGAAGAAAAGAAAGAACGAATTGAGTATCACATGCGTGAGATTCTCTCTTTACTTGAGCTTGACCTTTCTGATGACAGTTTAGAAGAAACACCAAGCCGTATTGCAAAAATGTATGTGGATGAAGTGTTCTCTGGTTTGGATTACAGTAACTTCCCGAAGATCACTGTYATTGAAAACAAGATGAATGTCAGCGAAATGGTACGTGTGAAAAATATCACACTGACGAGCACCTGTGAGCACCATCTTGTCACTATCGATGGTAAAGCTGCAATTGCTTATATCCCTCGTGGAAAAATAATCGGTCTTTCTAAAATCAACCGCATTGTTCGTTTCTTTGCTCAGCGCCCACAAGTGCAAGAGCGAATGACTCAGCAAATTTTAGTGGCTCTGCAAACGTTATTAGAAACGGAAGATGTGGCTGTAACTATGGATGCTGTTCATTACTGCGTGAAATCTCGTGGTGTGATGGATGCGACTAGCGAAACGACTACAACGGCGCTTGGCGGTATTTTCAAAAGTAAGCCGGCAACCCGACACGAGTTCTTACACGGTCTACGATAAGTTATCTAGTTTAACCAAATTATCGAATTACGAAGCCCTAGCATTGTTGCTGGGGCTTTTTACTTCTGTATCCTCAAACCATACCCACTTTTTAGGCTGTTCTTATTAGAGCTTAATTACCCCATGCCAATGCTGTTTTAAGGCCAGTGCTTTTAAACGTTCAACTTCTTTATTCGATTCCTCTGTCAACCACATAACGAGATCGTCGATGATTTCTGTTTGAGTTTGTTGATGTATGTAATAGGTCCATGCACTGTGCTGAATTTTCGCGTGGCTTGGGCAATACAAGAAACCGCGTTCAAGCTCGGGTAAGATCAGAAGTAAGTCAGTAACCGTTACCCCCTGGCCTGATAAGCATGCACTTAACGCCATATCTAAAGATAAGAAGCTGGTGTTACGAACTGGAGCCGAAGGCGGAAATTCAACATCGGCTAACCAAACTTTCCAATCGTGGTGGTCAAGAGTCGGGTGTAGCCTAGGCATGGTTAAGATGGAGTCGAGATCTGTTTGGTCTGTCGCTAGGCTTTGTGCACATACGGGCGCCATGAACTCTTCGCGTAAGAAAAATAGATTGGGTTTGTTGTCGTAGCGACCTCTTAAACGAGTGTGGAAAACTAATAGGTCATAGTCGGTACTTTCTAGCGCTTCATCTTCTTCAATTACTGGGATCAGGACAATCTCATAATCAGGGTAGCGCTCATTAAGTTCATGAACTTTAGAAATTAACACTCTAGTAGCAAAGCTGAGTGTTGCCTTTATAACAATGCGCTTTTGCCTAGGTTCTTTCCATGAAGCTATTACTGACTCAACAGAAGCGTAGCTTTCTCGCAGTGCTAGATATAGGTCTTTCCCTTGCTGTGTGAGTTCAATTGCTCTGTGTTTTCGAATCACTAAAGATGCGCTTAGCTCATCCTCAAGTTGTTTAACTTGGCGACTTATTGCGCTTTGAGTGACATTAAGCTCATCAGCAGCGAGCGTAAAGCTCATAAGACGAGCTACAGATTCAAAGGCTCTTAATCCATTGTGTGAATAGGGCAGGTTTGGGTAAGGGGTCATAAATCATTCGCATGAGTTTTTGGAATGTTAGAATGACAGATAAATTAATTGAACGCCAGCCTGATAATCCGTAACTTTGAGCCAAATAATCAGAGGCTCCCATGAAAAAAATTCTAGCACTTGCATTCCCTTTAATCATTTCTCAATTGATCTCCATGGCATTAGTTCTTACTGATGTTTGGATGATGTCACGTATGAGTGTTTCTGCTTTAGCTGCTGGTGGCTTGGGTGCATCTATCTA
>NZ_JAKJSW010000124.1:0-12838 GCF_050337375.1 Vibrio makurazakiensis
CGTTATTTGTGTACGCTGAGCTGCCAATTGAATTAACGGCTTTCACTCGATAGCGGGCACTACTTTCTGGGACGAATTCATAACTCGTGATGTTTTCTAGTACTGTATCGAGCTCAGAATAAGCGCAAGTTTTGTTCCGACCTTTCCCCACTTCTTGGCAACTTTCAATGACGAAATAATCTTCATTGTTTGAGTTGTCGACCCAGGTTAACGTCGCCCCTGTGATGGTTTTATTTCGGCCTTTCCCTGTCGTCTGTTTCGATCCAACGAGGTTACTTGGTGCTTCTGGCGCGGTTGCTGCGGGGTCTGCAACTGTTACAGGTTTACWTGTCGAATGGGTTGCTCCTTCATTATCGGTGACTTCAAGAGTCACGTTGTAGGTGCCACTTTCTGGATAATTATGGTTAGGATTTTGAGCGTTTGAATTGCCGCCATCACCAAAGTTCCATGCCCAGCTTTCGACCGTGCCATCTGGGTCGGTTGATGCATCAGTAAAGGTTGCGCCTAGACCTGTGGTAACAACGGTAAAGTTGGCGTTTGGAGATTGGTTTGGTGCTGATACCGCGACTTGTTGTGTGACTGTTCCTGTGCCTCCATCGTTATCGGTAACCATAAGAGAAACGCTATAAGTTCCTGCCGTTGAGTATGTTGTACTTGGGTTTTGAGTTGTTGAGCTGCTGTCATTACCAAAGTCCCACTGCCAACTGACAACCGTACCGTCAGAGTCAGTTGATATGTCGGTAAAATTAACCGTCAACTCATCATCAAGCCAACTAAAATCAGCGGTTGGTGGTGTATTAGGTGGAGCATCACTGTACTCAATATACAATCTTGTCGCCAAGTTTTGGTTACCTTCATAGGCTTCCGCTGTTCGTGTTCCTGTGCCCTCAATGGTGAACGCGAGGCTATTGCCGCTCACCCAACCTAGGCGGTCAGTGACTTCTTGGACTAAGGCGGCAATATCAGGAGAAGATTGGCTATCACCAACCGATCCCCAGGCAGGAATACTCCAACTTTCCATGCTGGTGGTTGATGCTCTAGATGACACGTCCCCGCTTGTTGAAGTAAACGCTGCAACATTGTCATCAGCCACAGCCCTGATTTGAACATTGGTGGCGATAGAGCTCGTTTCATCAACGGAGAATTCTAGGTAAGCAAGATCAATCGTCGAACCTTGCGGGATGCTGATGTCGTTAAATCTTAATCCAACGCGTTGAAGCCCATTAGACGATGGGTCATCAACTAACTCAATATCACTACTGTTGATGTACATGTTCCCATCACTGATACGTTCTTCTACATCGTCGTTACCATGATTGATTTGTCGGGCTACAAAGTTATTCGATGATGCAGGAAGAGCGTAGCTGTCGATAAGTACCCCTGAACGAGTTATGAATTCAAACACCATCTCAGAGTCACTGGCGAAGATCTTCATCGCTCCATAATCTCCGTTATAGCGAACTTCACTACCGAAAATAGGTGTCCCAATGTTGTATATACTCCGACCGCCAAGGCCATTCAGAAAGTAAGGGATACCATTTCGAACAACGCGTTCGTAAATATGGTCGTGTCCGCCGAATACGGCGTCGGCACCCCATTCAGCAAATGGCCATTGCATTGCAGGGTCAGAACCATGGTTGGAAGATGAGGAAAAAGCAACATGATGGAAGAACACGACTTGCCACGGGCTTGATGATGCAGCGAGCTGCGTTTCTAACCACGCTTTTTGCTGCGCCATATCGTTACTGTCATTGCGGGCGTTATGGCTGTCGATAGCGAAGAAGTGAACTGGTCCTTGAATGAAATCGTAGTATCTTTCGTTACCTGAGGTCAGGCTGCTAGATACGTTGGTTCCGGGGAGAGTGAAGTAGTTTAAGTACTCATTGATGCCTAGGCCATCATTGTAGTCGTGATTCCCCGGAGCTGGGAAGAACGCATTGATTTGACTGTTGCCGCCACTACAGTGAGTACCAACCTCGACATCAGTCAGAAAGTCACAGTAAAACTGGCCGATCACCGTATCGAAGCTGTTGTTTCCATATCTGTTATCTCCGGCAGTAATGATGAAATCGAGCGGCCAGCTGTTGACTTGTGCGGCCACATCTCCAGACGCTGTACTTCCGTCTCCGAAATCTCCAAGCATCGCAAACGTGACACTGTTATCGAAAGGCACAACGGTATCTCGGAATAGAGATGAAATCGGGCCTGTGACTTCCCCGGTACGTGCATTATCTCGTTGATCTGTAATGCCAGTTGCGACGTTATTATAGATAACGTCTGGGTTAGAAATGAGTTGTGCGCGTGGGCAACCATTTTGACATTGAGAAGAATAGGACATCATGGTGCGATATGAGCCGTTAATAAAGTGAGCAAACGACCAAGGATAAGAAGCGGTTTCTGAAGTGGCAGAACTGTTTTCGGGGTTATGCTCCATGCCTAGGTTATGGCCGTGTTCGTGCCCAAAAGTGAGGTTACCGACAGCACAGTCAATATCTGTGGCTTGAAAGGCCCAAGGGGCAAAGCCCGCCCCAGGGTTACGCTGAACGTAACCAGTACCGCAAGATCCGGGAGTATCAACTATTACGGAAACCATATCTGCCCCGTATTGGTCACGTAGCGAGGCTACTGTCGGATCACTGTCGACCCAATAGAGGTCATTAGTCGTCGAACCTGCCGTGTCGTAATTCATATGTTGTGTGTGTACTAAGCGGTAGCGAATTGTCATCTCACTATTTATGAATGCGCTGTTAGCCGCGTCGACGGCAGCTTGAGCGACGGCTTCCATCTGTTCATGGCTTCCGGCTTTGGCTGTCGCATCATTTGAATAAACGATTAACAGATCTATCGTTGTTAGTCCTTCGGATTGGATAATTGGTGTAGGGAGCGGATCACCTGATGTTCCGTCTTGTTCACCATGAGAACTTCCAATATTGATGAAGTCATCCTCAAGCTCTGGAAACGCATCAGAATCAAGAAGCTCAACCGTTAAACGCTTTTGCTTGTCAGATTTGAGTTCATATAAATCAGTGCCAATACGGATCCTACCAACTACGATCCCTTGTTTTATCGTCAATACTACTTCGCTATCAGGCTGGCCTTCTACTACGCCAAACCAAGCAAGTTCACTTTTCCCACGGCGTTCTGAAGACGTTTGAATAAGTGTGACTTCGTTATTGATAGGGAGGGTGATGGTTAGATTATGTGCGGCAGAGGTTACCCCTTGGCTATTCAATTGTCCGATAATGGATGACCTAGCATATTGGCTTTTGTTTGCTGGTGCAGGGTGCGATGAAAATATCGGGTGGTTGTTCAGCACCGAATTAGGTGGTGAGGAGCTAGCAATAGGCGTTAGAAATAGCGATAAAAAGACTATCGCTAAATAGCCTAATCCATTCGAGATCCGTCTCTGATTACTCATGTCTGACTCCTTGAACACCGCGTTATGTTTTCGTGATACGAATTTTATTACTGATACTTTTATCAAGTTTAGTCTGCGGGAAGTAACTTGTACTATTAAAGAAGGAGGCTGTGTGGGGGCTTATATCGGTAATTGGGGATGCCGGAGGCTAAGTCGCTCTAAGGTAAGGCAAGTTTTTTGAGGGCTAACTGATCGTTGGCCCAATAAATTTGTATAGGTGTATCCTGTTCTCCGGATTCATAGAGAACAGCGCCAGATCAGCCCGTCAGTTCTAAACGGTTTCCCTCTGGATCAAGAACCACGCTTTCATAGTACCCGTCGCCAGTGCGTCTTGGTCCATCTAATATTTCGTAGCCATCTTGTTTGAGTTGAGCCGTAAGTTGCTCGACTTTTAGTTCGCTGCCTAGATCAAACGCCAAATGGATCAACCCATGAGATTGTCGATATATGTCGTTAGTGGACTGTGGAATAGAATCCATGTGCATCAACTCTATTCTGGCGTCGCTATCGAAGCTTAAAAAGTAGGAGCTGAACCCTTTGGTTGGATTCACGTACTTGTTGTTCGATGTGGCAGAAAAGTAGCGTTCATAGAAATGACGCATTAGCTCTAGGTTGTGYGTCCAAATCGCGATGTGTTCGATCTTCATAATTACCCTTAAGGAAAAGAAGCAGGCTGATAACATTTGTGTTTAGGCTGTTGCTATTGGGGGTAGGAACATAAACATGCTTTTCAGCCCACTTCGTTAAATGAAATTGCGTGAAACTGTGTCTTCTTAAATCACCAAAAGGTGTGTTTTTGATGTGTTTAGAAGAGCAATTGGATCATGGTTCTGATTGCTAACTTTTCAATCGGATTGTTAGTTAAGGCTAACCTCTGGCGGTAATAGCTCACTAATCTGTTATCTGGATGCATGGGAATACGCTCACTGTGTTTTGTTTCGATAACGCTATTATCCGTTTAAATTAGGAAGTTAAAAACAGATGGAATAATTGAAGATTGTTCCTAGTTTGTGCTGTACAATTTCATAATGATGAAATGGACGCTATTTTTGCTAAAAGCGGAACATAAATTTATTTTGGAGTTCTTCATTTGCCAGATCTTAATTTGATGCGTTATTACTTAAGGCTTGAGTCACTTGGTTATGATGGAGCGGTGAGTGTCTCGTTGACCGAGATTTCTGAACTGCTTTTTACTAGCTTAAGGCATGCAAGAACCTTACTTGGGAAAATGCACTCGGCGGGTTGGGTTGTGTGGCAGCCAAAGCCAGGTCGCAACCAACGATCGAGTATTACTCTTCAATATTCGCCCGACGGATTAAAGCAGTTTTTAGCAGCATCATTTATTGAATCGGGACATTACGAGAAAGCGCTGAACTTACTCGATCATAATAAAGTGGTGTTTGCTTCTTTGCTTCAGCAGACTTCTGGGGCCACGATGCGTGAAGGCGTCTTGCATGTACAGTTAACCTACAAGCGCAAATTTGAAGCACTGCTTCCTCATCATGTGCAGCGTAGTAGTGAACGCTTTTTACTACGACAAGTGTTCAGCTGTTTGGTGAGTTGCTCTTCTAAAGGTGAGTTACAGCCACAACTTGCGCATCACTGGCAATATGATGAAGTGTTGAATGTTTGGACCTTCTATTTAAGACCAGGATTGACCTTTCATGACGGTAAACCAATAGAAGCTAAACCTATTGCGCAAATGTTTGAACAGCTAAAAACATTGCCATTTTATCAATCTGAATTATCCCACGTTGAAGAAGTCTATTCGCCACAACCATTACGTTTGTGTTTCAAGCTAAGTCAGCCTGATAAGGGTTTTGGCGGATTGTTGGCTGGCGTGAAGTATTCCATTCAACCACTTAGCCAGCTCAAAAATGTCGATGTTAAACAGGTTGTGGGTAGTGGGCCGTTTAAAGTTTCAGAACATAATGAAGATAAACTTAAGCTGATCGCCTTCGAACATTATTATGGCTGCCGTTCGCTGACCGATGAGGTGACCATTTGGCAATTTGAAGAACAGATGGCTGGTTCAGCAAGGTTTGATGATAGCCAAATGCAGGTTGCTGCAAAGAATGAGATTTCTTGTTTTCACCATTTAGGAAAAGACGACACTCAACAAGATCAAAGTGATCTCCAATCGAGTCGAGTAGAAGATGGTTGTTTGTTTGTATTGTTTAATCAGCGTGAAGTGTTGAATCAGAATACACACAAAGCAGAAATGAGCTTGGAACAAAGAAAGTACCTTTCACAACTATTATCGCCAGAAGCGATTCAAGCTCAGTTAGAAAAAAATTCAGGAACGTTTAGTGTTGAGTATGCACGTAATCTGCTTCCTAAATGGCGAGCGGTGTTGAAACCTCCTGTCTCTAAAACCGTACTTCCGAAAAAGTTGAGCATCGCTGTATACAATTATTACGCGCTCTACCGTTGTGCTGTGAGTATTGCTGATTTACTAAAAACTTATGGCGTTGAAGTGGAGATTAACACCTATAGTTTTCGAGATTTAACATTACGTTCAGAGCAACAAACACTGACCGAAGATTTGATTCTGTGTAACGTAAACTTGGATGATAACGCCCACTCATCGTTGTTTTCTTGGTTAATGAACAACCCAGTTTTGCACTTTTCATTGGGTGCGGGAAATAGCCAATGGTTACAGACGCGTCTCAATCAACATAAAGCCTCAGTGAAGTTAGAAGACTACTTTTCAGAGTTAGAGCCAATTGCCAGCTGTTTAGTGAGTGAATACTGGATGCTTCCTATGTTTCACCATCTGCAGACTGTTCGCTTTCAAGGAATACTCAAAAATATCGCGATTACGAACTGGGGCTGGCCACAATTTCGAGATGTTTGGTCGGCGGACTAATGGTGTTGTAATAGAGTTCTTTGGCTAGCTAAAGTGGGTGCTGGTGCTGGTGCTGGTGCTGGTATTACGGTGCTGGTTCAGCCAAAAAAGCCGCTTCATTTGTAATAGAAGCGGCTAGTCGATTTGGGTTTATCGGTTCTCGTTATGAGCTCGGCGTTTAGAACTTAGAACTTAAATTTCGCAACAAGGTTCGATAAGTGGTTTGCTTTGACTCTTAACTGCTCACATTCAGCAGCGGTTTTTTCGATCATCGCATCGCTTTCTCGAGCGATTTCTGAAATGCTGGTGACGTGAGGTGAAATCTCATTGATAACGTTGGATTGCTCGGTCGTTGCTGCAGCAATTTGAACGTTCATCGAGTTCATTTCAGTCACACTGCCTGAAATTGCTGACAGTTGCTCTTCAGAGCTCGACGCTTCAACCTGACATTTCTTACCCAGGTCAGCACTTGTGCTGATCGCATCGACGACTTCTTCGGTACGTCTTTGTAACTTCTCTATGATAGTTCGAATTTCTTCAGTGGAAGCTTGGCTACGAGAAGCAAGAGTTCGCACTTCATCTGCAACTACGGCAAATCCACGTCCTTGTTCACCTGCTCGAGCTGCTTCTATCGCGGCATTGAGCGCCAGTAAGTTGGTTTGCTCAGAAACACCACTAATCACGTCAAGTACCGTATCAATCGAGTTAGCATCCTGCGCCAATTGCGTAACGACATCAGTAGTATCGCTTAACTGTTGGTTCATGTGCTCAACACTTTCAGATGTGACTGTTACTGACTTCTGACCAATACCAATGGCGTCAGAGGCACTAGAAGCACTTGTTGCTGCGCCATTAGCGTTTTGAGCCACTTCATCTGAACTTGCCCCCATTTCGTGAATAGCGGTTGCTACTTGTTCGATTTGGCTAGTTTGTTGTTTGATCTCTTGTTCCATGGATTTGGCCATCAGATCAACAGATTGGATCGATGCCGTGATCTCTTGCCCCGTATTTGAAACATCCCTGAGTAGCTCGCTGAGGTATTGAACAAACTGGTTATAACCTTTAGCAATCTGACCGACTTCATCGTGGCGAGAGTCATCGAGTCTTTGAGTTAGGTCACCACCACCTTTGCCTATTCCTTCTAGCAGTTCCGCTACTTGAACGAATGGAGACAGAAGCTTGTTAGTTGCCCAAGCTGCGATAGGAATATAGATAGCAGCAATCGCAATAGCCATTAATATAACGGTGCGGCTAAAGCCTGCTAGCTCTGCAAGCACTTCGTTTCGTGGAACTTGCGTGATCAACGTCCAGCCGATTCTCGGCATAGATTTCGCGCCGACAACTTGGTATTCACCGTTAAATTCAGCTTCTTGCACTATAGGTTGCTGGCTGTTCAGCAATTCATTGCTTTGCATGTTTAACGCGCTAAGAGACTGACCAATCATTGATTTGTCAGGGTGTACTTTAATGGTTCCTGAGCTATCCACTAGGAACACGATGCCACTTTCACCAATGCGGTACTGGCTAATAAGTTGAGTAATGCTGTCGAGAGTTAACCCAATACCAGCAACGCCAACACGTTTTCCGTTGCTGATGACTGCATAGTTAACAAACATGGTTGGGATACCCGTTGCGCTATCGGTATCGAAAGAAAGTTCAAAGTCTTGATTGGAATTGATGAAACGATAGAACCATTGGTCGCCATTGTTCGATTGACTAATGGTTTTAAGTATTCCGTCGTGGGTGTAATAAGTGCCGTCTTTACCTGATACGAAGTAAGCTGTAATCGCATTAAATTGGTTTTTAACAGAACTCAAATATTGAGTGATATCAGACTGGTTTTGGCTACTTTGGTAACCAGTAACAAGAGGAGATAAAGTCATCATTTTCGAAGCAATGATTGGCGACTCTAACTGTGCATTGAGATCGTTACTTACCTCACCTAAAACGGCAGGCAACTCGCGCTGAAATGTCTTCTCAATCAATATGCTGCGACTTGACTGATAAGAGTAGATGCCCATTACGCTGATTATAGCTAAAGCGGCAATGATCGTTGCGAGGATCGCTTTTACCCGAATAGTTAGTTTCACTTCAGAACTCCTTTCTAAAATTGTTACTACCAGTATAGATGTAATGACAATGTTAATAATTAGTTGACCCTTAGGTCAATAAAAGAAGCATTGAAATGAGGGGTTGTACGGTATTTGTACAAAATTAGTGATGTTAATTCATGAAGTATAGTCGGTTGTTATTTTACATTTTGATTTTAGTAACTCCGGTGAATGGATAAAAACTACACTAATGGGTTTACTTTCTTAAAATAAAAAGTAAACTCACCGGTGTAGTTTGTTTTTGGTTGGCATTTTGGTGAACCAAACTGTCGAACCAATCCGTTGATCAACCCTGTCGTTCTAAGATACGAGACCGATTATGAGAAAATATTTATTGCCGTTTGTAGGAGTACTTGCCATGACCGCATCTGTAACCACTTATTCTCGTTTGAATACAGAAAACCAAGCGTTGCCAAAAAAGTTTGTGAATAGTGAGTTGGAATACAAATCAGGTATGTCTGATATATTTTCAATCATAAAAGCGTACATGACGGTGAAGCGTGAAAACCCAGTACCGACCTTTGAACTTCCCATTGCGGCAATGAATGCTGAGCAACTTACCTCTGAGAAAGAAGATGTGCTGTACCGCCTTGGTCACTCTAGCGTGATCATGAAACTGGATGGCAAGCTTGTTATGGCAGATCCCGTATTCAGTGAGCGAGCGTCACCGGTGCAGTGGATGGGGCCTAAACGTTTCCACCCAACACCTATTGGTCTAGAGGATTTACCAGACATAGATGTTGTTGTGATAAGCCATGATCATTACGACCATTTAGATAAAGCGTCCGTGAAAATTTTGGCTGAAAAAGTCGGAACATTTATCGTGCCCTTAAGAGTGGGTGCATACTTGAAAAAGTGGGGAGTTAAAGAAGAGCAAGTGATTGAGTTGGATTGGTGGGAATCAACGACTATAGATGATATTGCTTATACGTTGACACCAACACAGCATTTCTCGGGACGTGGCTTAATGGATCGTGATGAAACGCTGTGGGGAAGTTGGGTAATTACGAGCAAGCAAGCCAATGTGTTTTTCAGCGGTGATTCAGGTTACTTCAGTGGGTTTAAAGAGATTGGCGAACGCTATGGGCCATTCGATCTTACGATGGTCGAGACCGGAGCTTACAATTCACTTTGGGCTGATATTCATATGTTCCCAGATCAAAGTGTACAAGCGCACATCGACTTACAAGGCAAAGTTATGATGCCTATCCACAACAGTACGTTCGACCTTTCTATGCATGATTGGCAAGAGCCGTTGGAAAAAGCGTACCAAATCAGCCAGGACAAAAATGTAACCTTAACTACTCCTGTCATTGGTGAGCGACTGTTAATCTCTGAACCGGAAAATACGGGTAAATGGTGGAATCAAGGTTAGCGTCTGTTTTCCCGATGAAGTTATTAGGTAAGCCAGAGCGATTAGAAAGCTCTGGCTTACACTTAGATCAGATGTTGTGGAATAACACTTCTAACCTAAACGTTACTTTGGCTTCGGTGTAATGATAGGGAAGAGGTTCTGTCTCCGAATCTAAATCTTTGTTCCAGTTGTATTCAGGTGTCAATTCGTAGAACAACCAATCACGTAAAAAATTATGGCGATAAGTGATTGAAAGTTTAGTGTTGTCTATGTAGTGATTTGGACGATTGTACCCGGATAAGCTCGCTTTATAGCTGAGGGCCTGGTCTTGGGAAATGTAGTGGTAGAAAGTTGTTCCTGTCGCGAACTCCCATCCTTTTCTTTCGTCATCATAGCTTGCGTAGTTGGTCCAACGCAGTAAGTACTTTTTACTAAATGAATGTTCTAAATCGACCTGCGTAGATTCACCTGTAACCTTTTTCTTTTGGTAGATCTTTTGAGAAATACGCCCAACTGTATCGTTTGAAAATGGGTAAGTGTATTGGTATCGAGCTTCTATCGATGGTCGGAATGTCGCCTTGATATTAAAACTGCTGCGTCCTTTTCCAATCCAGTCATACCTTAAGCCCAGTTGGTTTTCAAAGTCGTCGGAATTTGAAGGCAAAAGATCGTGAAGTTCTTCTTCATCAGACTCGAACACGACCTTTAACTTTTTAGTGACCTTTGGGAGGTTAAAACGCAGTTTTAACTTCGTTTTGTATCCAAAGTCGTCTTTATCTGAAATCGAAAAGTCGTTATACCAACGAACAATGGTGCCAGCTCTTGAGTCGTCTTCTATACGGTCATCGACAAAAAAATTATCAAACCAAACTGCGGGCTGACATAGCTTAGTGTTTACATAGTTGAATGCTTTATCAATAGCTCTATCTTCATTGACTTGGCTCAAGCACACGACTTCAGACGGAAGTGCCTCTGAAGTTACTTCAGTATCATGAGAGTTTTGAGATGAATTTGCCTGAGCGATGCTCGTGTAGCTGGAGACGATGGCAATAATGAAAAGACGGTAATGCAAAAACGTCACTTTTTTGATAGAGAATGCTTAAACTATAACACCTGAAAATATTTACACCTTAAGTAAATGATTAACCAATCAGAGATTTGTCGAATCTTTCACCAATGTAAATCTTTTCTAACAAAGTCATTACTCTCAACAATCAACGACTCTGTTATAGTCGCCCAATAAATATAGGCTGCTGCTTGAAGTAGCCGGCACAAGTGACAATAAAATAGCTCAATAGGAAAGTCGTCATTCATGACTGAATTAGAAAAGTCCGTAGACAAACAGTTAATGTCTTCAGGTTATAGAAGCGTACAAGAGCGCTTTTTTAAGTTACGCAATAATAAGATCTTTGAAGTATTCGTGATCTCAGTGATCATCTGTTCTGCTTTAATGATAGGCGTAAATACATACGAAATTCCATCCAGCATTCTCAGTGTATTGAAGGTGCTTGATTGGACAATCACGATTATATTCTTAGTTGAGATTGTGATCCGTTTTGTCGGTGAACCAAATAAAAAGAAATTCTTTCATAATTTTTGGAATATCTTTGACACCTTAATTGTCGTCGTAAGCTTGATACCTATTCAAAGCAGCGACATGGCTGTATTAGGTCGCTTAGTACGTATTTTCCGTGTCCTAAGAATGGTTTCTATCATTCCAGAGCTGCGCTTACTTATTAACTCACTGGTAAAAGCATTACCTCAATTAAGTTACGTAATGCTGCTGATGTTCATTATTTTCTATATATACGCTGCCGTAGGGTCGACTTTCTTTGCTTCGATAAACCCAGTGCTTTGGGGCGATATCTCGATAAGTATGCTGACTCTGTTCAGGGTTATGACTTTCGAAAGTTGGACGAGTGTGATGTATGAAACGATGGAAGTGTACGCGTTATCTTGGATTTACTTCCTTACGTTTATTTTCTTCACTGCCTTTGCTTTCTTAAATATGGTGATAGGTATCGTAGTGAATGTTCTTGAACAAGAACGACAAGCGATTGAGCAGGAAGAGTCAAAAGCAGCAAATGAACCGACCATGGCAGAATTGAAGCAAGAGTTGGAAGAAATCAAAATGTTGTTAAAGCAGCGCTAACTAGCTTTCAAAACCAGAATTAAAAAGCGGCCAGTCGTTGATGACTGGCCGCTTTTATTTTTGGAGTGAGGCTTACAAAATTTAGTTTTGTGTCGGCTCTACATCGTCCCCAACATGGTCAGCATAGCCTTTTGGTGGCGGTGTCCAACCTCGTTCAGAGCGAGCGTGTTTGTCTGAACGGTCTTTCTTCATATCTTCTCTCATTGCTTCTTCAAGATGAATGAAGATTTGACGGTAGTTATTGTCATAACGCGCGTTGTCTCCGGCGTCGGACCAGGCTTTGTAAAGTTTGTCAGACTTGCGGTTTTCAACATTCTTGTAGGTTGATTTTTGTTTCTCTACGAAGAATGGGTGATGGCCTAGCGCTCGCAAAGCTTCTGCGCCCACTTCAAGTGCTGAATGATAAGTTTCTGATTCAATAAAGTCTGCGCCTGCGGACTTTAATCGGAAGCCGTGACCACGGTCGAATGCACGAGCTAAGATCTTCACATTCGGGTAGGTGTGTTTAACGTATCTTACTAGTTCAACGCTTGAGTCCTGGTTATCAATAGCCACGACAAACAGTGCTGCTTCTTCAATACCTGCGGTATGCAGTAAATCTGGGCGAGTAGCATCACCAAAGTACGATTTAATGTTAATCGCACGCAAGATATCGACCTGATTTGCTTGGTGGTCTAGCACGACAGTGTTTACGCCGTTGGTGACCAGTAAACGGTTAACGATTTGGCCGAAGCGACCGATACCTGCGATGATAACGGTGCCTTTCTCTTCGATTTTATCTTCTTCACGGTCGTTCGATTTTTGCTCATAGCGAGGCAAAATGACTTTATCGAACAAGATAAATAACCCCGGTGTCAAAAACATTGAAAGAGCAACAACTAACGACAGGGTTTGTGCGATATCCAGTGGCAGAACGTGGTTTTGCATAGAGAAGCTCAGCAGCACGAATCCAAAC
>NZ_JAKJSW010000125.1:0-12719 GCF_050337375.1 Vibrio makurazakiensis
AGGCATTACTCACCCGTCCGCCGCTCGACGCCCATTAAATCATCCGAAGAATCAATAATGTCGTTTCCGCTCGACTTGCATGTGTTAGGCCTGCCGCCAGCGTTCAATCTGAGCCATGATCAAACTCTTCAATTTAAGATTTTGTCGGCTCAATGAATACTGACTTCAAAACTAWTATTTACCGAAGTAAACATGTAATTCTAAAGCTATTACCATTCCAACAGAATGGTAATGAATTGACTGTGCCAAATAACCGAAGTTATTCGTATTGGTCACTCAGTTCATTGAAACCAAAGTCGATTTCCGARGAAATCTTTTTGATATCATCAACGAGTGCCCACACAGATTGATAGGTTTAARTTGTTAAAGAGCTTTGCTTTTCGAAGCTTTCTTCTCAAAGCGGACGGTCATTCTAGCTAGATAAACTTGAGTGTCAAACACTTTTTAAAAGTTTATTTAATTTTCATAATCGTCTTACTGATTATCAGCTGAAGCCTTATTGGCTCTGCCCTGTCAGTGGATGCGCATTATAGATAATTCCGGATTATAGGCAAGTCTAAATCTGCATTTTTCTTAAAAAAAATGCTCAAGCGACTAAAAGTCACTCAAGCATCTATTTGTGCACTTTTTACCTTCATGTTTCTTACATGTTACCCACAAAAACCTGTGGATAACCTAATCATCGCTATCAAAGAAATATGAAATTCTTGATCTAGGGTTCAGATACTCTCTGACTTTCTCAGGGAGCTTACTCGGATGAATAGCATTAACTATCTTTATCTCTTTCTCACCAAGATCAATTATCGGAGCCTGAGTACGAGGCACGTTTGGATCATAAGTAAGAACATTCGGATAAAGGATGTTGCTAGAGTTAACGGAGATAACTAACCCAATAGAGTCATTAGATAGTTGAACAACAGTTCCCGGAGGAAAAACACCCATGAACTTAATTAATATATTAAGGTTGTCATTGCTATATAGATGTTTGCAGTTCTTATATAAATGAGACAAAGCTACATAAGGTATTTTTTGCTCAGTGGGAATATTATGATGGCATAAGTTATCAAACGCATTAGCAACAGCAATTACTTGTGCCAACTCATCAATCTCAGGCTCTTTTAATCCTTCAGGATAACCAGATCCATCATTCATTTCATGATGTTGAGCTATAACCTTCTTAGTACTTTCGGGGAAATCCTGAATAGCATTCGCCATATCCAAGCCATACTTAGTATGCAATTTTAGATAATTACTTTCCGGTACAGTTAACGGTGTTTGCTTACGAAGTATTGCTGAAGGGATTTTTATTTTACCGATATCATGAAACAGAGCAGCAAAAGATAACTCTTTGAGTTTAGCTGCATCATACCCCTTTGCTTTACCGACCATCATTGCAATCACAGAAACATTGAGTGCGTGAAAATAGATATCTTCAAACTCACTCTTTCCATTCATCAAGTGGAGAGTGACATTATCATCACTTAACAGCTTATCTACGATGTCTTCTATTAATAGAGTTGCTTCTTCTACGGCATCAGCTGGACGACTACGAATTTTAAGCATCACGGACCGCATTCTAGCAAGCGAGCGCTCAAATTCTTTTTCACAGTTAATGACTCGACGGCGGTAAGAGCTCAGCTTCTCTATTCTTTGCTGTTTCTCTTTCCAAAGTTTCTGAGCTTCAAGGTCAATTTCTTCACTTTTCGTCGAGTCTTGTTTTGCTTCTTGGTTGGCAGGTAAAGGCTCTGCATCACTTTGCCCCAAGTTAATATAGACGTATTTAATCCCTAGGTGGCGGATGATCTGTATTTGCTCTTCATCCTTCACTTTAAAGCTATTAAACAGAAAGGGGTGCTCGTTCCACTTAACTGGAAGTCGAATATGTAACCCTGGCTGTATACGATCCACTGTAATTTTAATGCTAGCCACGTTTTATATACATCATAATCAATTAAAACCGATTTATAATTCTAATGGATCTCTACCCTGAAATCATTAGGCAAATTTCGCGTAGATAGAATCAAAGAAGCTCACAATGAAGCATCCAACGAATACCAAATTGGTCTTCAACCTTGCCGAACCGTGCCCCCCAGAATGTATCGGCTAGTGGCATCATCACTTTTCCACTCGTTGCTAGGTAGTCAAACAGTTTTGCCTGAGTATTTGTGTCATCAAGCACTAGAGACATCGCCACATTATTGCCAGACAATTCTTTAGCATTCATTCCATCTGACATCATGAGCTTCATTCCAAATGCTTCAAATTCGGCATGCATGATCCATTCTGGATTTACCCCTTCGACACTTTGAGGTGCATCTTTGAAATATTGCTTACTGATGACTACACCACCAAAGCATTTCTGATAATACTCCAATGCTTCTTCACATTTTCCACCAAAAAAAAGATATGGGGTAAGTTTGAACATAGAACTCTCCTTGATTGCTTAGTTTAAACATAGTCAACGAGGAAGATTTTTAAAGGTAAGAGTGTGACTTTATTAGATTTTAATTAAATTTCTTGAGAAAGGTATCTTTATGAACTCAACTAATTTGGCTCATGTGCTGTAATAAAAACATCAAGGTTATGAATAATGGAAGGAGAGGTATAGCTGTTCTTATCTCAGACAAACAAAAAGAATATTTCAAACGTCTAGATACAACAAAGCCCCGACTTAAGTCGAGGCTTTATCATATGAATATGGTACCGGTAGGCGGACTTGAACCGCCACGCCCGAAGGCAACGGATTTTGAATCCGTCGTGTATACCAATTTCACCATACCGGCATCTTAGGGCTATGCCCTCTTGATGTTTGGCATTATACGTATGGGAAGCATTGGCGCAAGTATAAAAACTTGAAAAGCCTATTGTTTGCCGATAATTTCGCCATTAAGTAGTAAGCTGTGCGTCAGGTCTCTTTTCACCAGGCGCTCTAGCCTATATTCTGACGCCAAATTTTAAGAGATAAGCTTCAATTATGACTTCATCTAATACACTACCACCAGCAGGCATGATGCGTCGCTTTGGCGCTCTTTTCTATGACGCTCTGATTATCCTCGCTATCGAAATGATGGCAGCTGGTGTCGTCATTGCCTTGCTACATGCATTAATGGCCATGGGAATTTTTGATCATGCCGGCTACGCTGATGTGAGTGACTTTCTCACCAATCATCCAATCTGGAGCCCTGTATACACTTTCTACTTAGTCGTAGTATGGATCTATTTCTTCGTGTTCTTTTGGACTCGAGCTGGGCAAACATTAGGGATGAGAGCATGGAAAATGCGAGTGCAAAATCCAAATGGAACTCCAATATCAGTAACACAAGCTCTGATTCGTTTAGGTACATCTGGGTTTGGTCTGGCAAATTTAACGGTACCGTTTGACCATAAAAAACGGGCTTTTCATGATATATGGGCAAAGACAGAAGTTGTTGTGTTACCCAAGGCAAATTAACCTTAGTTGAAAATTTGCATAAAAAAGGAAGGCGCTATGCCTTCCTTTTTTTTACCTATAACTTACGTCTAAGAAGTAATAGCGCTATCGCTAGAAACACTATACTTGGCGCTACAGCACCGAAGGCGGGAGGAATTTTATACACTAGACTCAATGGCCCAAAAAATTCACTCGATATATAGAAGGTAAAGCCTGCGATCACACCTGAAAGTATCCTCGCCCCCATAGTAACACTTCGTAATGGCCCGAAAATAAACGATAGTGCCATCAGCATCATAACCGCTATAGATATCGGCTGAGTGATCTTACGCCAAAAAGCTAATTCATAACGTGAGGCGTCTTGCTCCGATTCTTTCAGATATGACACGTAATCATTTAGGCCGCTTAGTGACAACTCTTCTGGCTTCACATTTACTATCGCAAGCTTATCTGGTGCTAAAGATGTCTTCCAAGTGTATGTAGGGATATTTTCTTTGGAGATCTCTACTTCGTTCTCAAATGTAGTGAACTGTACGTCTGACATCTGCCACGTGTTATCACTTACATAGTTCACTTGCTCTGCAAAAATGACATTCTGAAGTTCTTTACCTTCATCGAAGCGCCAAATATTCATGCCGTGTAGCTGCTCACCATCCACCTTACCAATAAAGATAAAGTCATTAGCATCTCTAGCCCAAACACCACTTCGCGTTGAGATAATACTCCCCCCAGAGACTGACATCGCACGAAGGTCGCGAGCCATTTTTTGGGCTTGAGGCGCCCCCCACTGACCTAGTAAGGTCACAATAATCATCAGAGGCACGGCTGTTTTCAATACCGACAAACCGATATCAAGTTTTGAGAAGCCGGCGGCTTGCATGACCACTAACTCAGAACTTGAAGCGAGCATACCTAAGCCTATTAAAGCCCCAAGTAACGCAGCCATTGGGAAAAACATTTCAATATCACGTGGGATACTCAGAATAACAAAGTACAGAGCTTGTACTAAATCGTAGGTACCGCGCCCTACTTTCCTTAGTTGCTCAACATATTTGATGATTCCAGATAGCCCAACAAATGTCACTAACACTAACGACGTTGTCGAGATAATGGTTCTGCCGATATACAGATCTAATATTTTAAACACGGCTTAAGCGAGCCTCTTCTGTTTGAATTTTTCTTTTATTCGTCTTACTGGAACGCTATCCATAAAGTTAACGCCAATCGCTACAACTAATAGCAATGCATTAATTGGCCACATACCGATGATCGCAGGAACACTGCCATCTTCAATTGAAGATTTGGTTGCACTGATTGCTAAGAAGTAAGTCAAATAAATTAGGATTGCGGGTCCCATCTTAGCAAAACGGCCTTGACGTGGGTTAACCGCAGAAAGAGGAACAACCAACATTGTTAGCAATGGAATACACAGCACTAACGAAATACGCCACTGAAGTTCGGCTTTAGCGCGATTATCAGTATTATTAATTAGCTGCGATGTTGGCATTGCTTCCCAATCACGTGCTTTCTTCTGCACATCCCGTTGACCAATTAAACCTTCATACTCTTCAAAGTGTGTCACCATGTAATCGACACGAGTTGGTACACCTTCATAACGAGTGCCGTCATACATTGTGATGACTTGTCGCCCGTCACTAAGTTCTTTGACATCGCCTGATTTAGAAAACATTACACTCGGTAAGATTGAATCACTAGGCCGCATCTGGGCAACGAATACATTTTCCAACTTATTGTCGGCAATAGAATCAATAAAAGCGACAGATGAACCATCTGGTGTTTGTTCGAAGCTGCCCGCTTTAAGCAAATCAACACTGTTTTCGGCAGCTAGCACCTCTATTAATTGCGCTTCTTTATCTTGTGCCCAAGGTGATAACCAAAGAGAGTTCACTCCGGCAATCGTTGCGGTGATAATAGCCAGATATAACGCAGCTTGAATCAGGAACTTATTACCTATCCCTGTTGCATTCATCACGACAATTTCACTTTCAGCGTATAAGCGGCCAAAAGTCAGCAAAATACCAATGTAAATACTGAGTGGCAGCATCAATAAACCCATTGCAGGCATGTTCAAAGCCACAATGGATAAGATCAAACTTGCTGGGATTTCACCATCTGAAGCATCGGCTAAAACACTAATGAATTTTTGGCTAAGAAACACAAGAAAAAGGACGAAAAAGATCGCTAATTGGCTCTTGAGTGTCTCGCGGATCAAATATCTAACAATAATCACGCTGAAATTACCTATACAAAACTTGTTTTTTTAATTGAATCACTATAATTTCCCGTTGAACCTTTTATTTTTAAATTTTTAGCTAACTGTTAGCACGCTTATTTAAAGGTTAGTTCCATTGTAGGATCCAACAAGTAAGTGTGCATTATCTAACATTTAGTTCTATTTGTCTTCAGGATGTAGGAGTACGCATGGAGTTCAGTGTAAAAAGTGGTAGTCCAGAGAAACAACGTAGCGCATGTATCGTTGTTGGGGTGTTCGAACCACGCCGCCTTTCTCCAGTAGCCGAGCAGCTAGATAAAATCAGCGACGGTTACATTAGTTCACTACTTCGCCGTGGTGATCTAGAAGGAAAACCTGGCCAGATGCTACTACTGCATCAAGTACCTGGTGTGTTATCAGAACGCGTATTGTTAGTGGGTTGTGGTAAAGAGCGTGAACTTGGTGAGCGCCAATACAAAGAAATTATTCAAAAAACCATCAGCACACTAAACGAGACGGGTTCTATGGAAGCGGTATGTTTCCTTACAGAATTGCACGTTAAAGGTCGCGATACTTACTGGAAAGTTCGTCAAGCTGTTGAAGCGACTAAAGACGGCTTATACACTTTTGATCAATTCAAGAGTAATAAACCAGAAACTCGTCGTCCACTACGTAAGTTAGTATTCAATGTACCAACACGTCGTGAACTGAGCCTCGGTGAAAAAGCAATTTCTCACGGTCTGGCGATTGCTTCTGGTGTTAAAGCATCGAAAGACCTTGGCAACATGCCACCAAATATTGCAAACCCAGCTTACCTAGCTTCTCAAGCTCGCCGTCTAGCAGACGATTACGAGACAGTGACAACAAAGATCATTGGTGAAGAAGAGATGGAAAAACTGGGTATGACTTCATACCTAGCAGTAGGCCGTGGCTCTAAGAACGAATCCATGATGTCTATCATGGAGTACAAGGGCGCAGCTGACCCAGACACAAAACCAATTGTACTTGTTGGTAAAGGTCTAACCTTCGATTCAGGCGGTATTTCACTTAAACCAGGTGAAGGTATGGATGAAATGAAGTACGACATGTGTGGTGCTGCATCTGTATTCGGAACGATGAAAGCGTTGGCTAAACTAAACCTACCAATCAACGTTGTAGGTATTCTGGCTGGCTGTGAAAACATGCCAGGTAGCAACGCTTACCGCCCAGGCGATATCCTAACTACCATGTCGGGTCAAACAGTTGAAGTATTGAATACAGATGCTGAAGGTCGCTTGGTTCTATGTGATGCGCTTACTTACGTTGAGCGTTTCGAACCGGATTGCGTTGTAGACGTTGCAACACTAACTGGCGCATGTGTTATTGCTTTAGGTCACCACATCAGTGGCGTTCTATCAAACCACAACCCACTGTCTCACGAACTTGTGAATGCTTCTGAGCAAGCTAGTGACCGTGCATGGCGTCTACCAATGGCAGACGAGTACCACGAGCAAATTGCTAGCCCATTTGCTGATATGGCAAACATTGGTGGCCGCCCAGGCGGTACTATCACTGCGGGCTGTTTCTTGTCTAAATTCACGAAGAAGTACCACTGGGCTCACATCGACAGTGCAGGTACAGCATGGAAGTCAGGTAAATCTAAAGGCTCAACAGGCCGTCCTGTCTCAATGCTTGTCCAATTCCTACTGAATCGAAGCGGCCAAGAATCTGAAGAGCAATCTTCAAAGTAGCTTTCAAATAGCTAAAAGGGCCTCAGGGCCCTTTTTTATTAGTTTCAATATACGAGTTAGGTACCTAGTTGAATGCAAACAAGTCGAATACAAACCGCCACATTCTACATAGTGAATCAAGACAGCCCTCAGTCAAAACAAGACGGCTTCGACCAGTACGTATTATTTCTCACTCGTCACTTTGCTCAGCAAGGCGCTAAAGTATTCTTAAACTGCAATGATAAAGCGCACGCGGAATCCATCGCAGAATACTTTTGGCAGGTTGACCCAAAAGATTTTGTTGCTCATAACCTAGTGGGAGAAGGCCCTAAGTATTCTACAAGCATCGAAATCGGCTACGAAGGTGTAAAGCCTAACTGGAACCGTCAACTAGTAATAAACTTGGCCGATAATCATACAACCTTTGCGAACGCCTTTACTCAAGTGATAGACTTCGTCCCTTGCGAAGAAAAAGCTAAGCAACTCGCTCGAGAAAGGTATAAAATTTACCGTCAGGCTGGATATCAGCTACAAACTATCGAGATTCAACATCCATAGTCAAACCTCATAGTTAAAGCTATCTTTGGATTTAGATTCAAGAAGCTTCACTTATGAAGTTTGACCACGATTAACCATTCACAGTATCCGTTTAAGAGCACTATGGAAAAGACATACAACCCAACATCAATCGAACAAGCTCTGTATCAGACTTGGGAAGAGAAAGGCTACTTTAAGCCACACGGTGACACATCAAAAGAAGCTTACAGCATCATGATCCCGCCACCGAACGTCACTGGCAGCCTACACATGGGTCACGCGTTCCAAGATACGATCATGGATACGCTTATCCGTGCTCAACGTATGAAAGGCAAAAATACGCTTTGGCAAGTGGGTACTGACCACGCTGGTATCGCAACTCAAATGGTTGTTGAGCGTAAGATTGCTGCTGAAGAAGGCAAAACAAAACACGACTACGGCCGTGAAGCTTTCATCGACAAGATCTGGGAATGGAAAGGCGAATCAGGTGGCACGATCACTCAACAACTTCGTCGTCTTGGTGCATCTGTAGACTGGGATCGTGAGCGATTCACTATGGATGACGGCCTATCGGCTGCGACTCAAGAAGTATTTGTTCGTCTATACGAAGAAGACCTAATCTACCGTGGTAAGCGTCTAGTAAACTGGGATCCTAAACTGCACACTGCGATTTCTGATCTTGAAGTTGAAAATAAAGACAAAAAAGGCTTCATGTGGCACTTCCGCTACCCTCTAGCGAACGGTGTTAAAACGGCGGATGGCAAAGACTACATTGTTGTTGCTACTACTCGTCCAGAAACCATGCTTGGTGATACTGGCGTAGCCGTAAACCCAGAAGATCCACGTTACAAAGATCTTATCGGTAAAGAAATTCTACTCCCTGTTGTTAACCGTCTTATCCCTATCGTAGGCGATGAGCACGCTGACATGGAAAAAGGTACTGGTTGTGTGAAGATCACACCTGCTCACGACTTTAACGATTACGAAGTTGGTAAGCGCAACAACCTACCAATGATCAACATCCTAACGTTCAACGCTGATATCCGTGATGCTGCTGAAGTATTCACAACCAACGGCGAAGAAAGCGATGTTTACTCAACAGACATCCCTGCTAAGTACCAAGGCATGGAGCGCTTTGCTGCTCGTAAAGCTATTGTTGCTGAATTCGAAGAGCTTGGTCTTCTTGAAGAGATCAAAGATCACGACCTAACCGTACCTTACGGCGACCGTGGTGGTGTAGTTATCGAACCAATGCTGACTGACCAATGGTACGTGCGCACAGCACCTCTTGCTGAGCCTGCAGTTAAAGCCGTTGAAGATGGTCAAATCCAGTTCGTGCCTAAGCAGTACGAAAACATGTACTTCGCGTGGATGCGTGACGTGCAAGACTGGTGTATCTCTCGTCAACTTTGGTGGGGCCACCGTATCCCAGCATGGTACGACAACGATGGTAAAGTATACGTAGGTCGCACTGAAGAAGAAGTTCGTGAAAAGAACAACCTAGCGCCTGTTGTTGTACTTAAGCAAGACGACGACGTACTAGACACTTGGTTCTCTTCTGCACTTTGGACGTTCGGCACGCAAGGCTGGCCTGAAGATACTGAAGCACTGAAAACATTCCACCCATCTGAAGTACTAGTATCTGGTTTTGATATTATCTTCTTCTGGGTTGCTCGTATGATCATGATGACCATGCACTTCGTGAAAGACGAAGATGGCAAGGCTCAAGTACCTTTCAAAACGGTTTACATGACGGGCCTTATCCGTGATGAAAACGGCGACAAGATGTCTAAGTCGAAAGGTAACGTACTTGACCCAATCGACATGATTGACGGCATCGGCCTTGAAGAGCTAGTAGAGAAGCGTTGTGGCAACATGATGCAACCTAAACTGGCTGCTAAGATCGAAAAAGCAACACGTAAAACTTTCGAAAACGGTATCGAACCATACGGTACTGACGCACTTCGTTTCACTCTTGCTGCTATGGCTTCAACTGGCCGTGACATCAACTGGGACATGAAGCGTCTTGAAGGTTACCGTAACTTCTGTAACAAGCTATGGAACGCAAGCCGTTACGTACTGATGAATACAGAAGAGCACGATTGTGGCATGTCACTGTCTGTAGAAGACCGTGCAAACATGGAGTTCTCTCTAGCAGACAAATGGATTGAATCTCAGTTTGAAGTTGCAGCGAAAGAGTTTAACGCTCACCTAGACAACTACCGTCTAGACATGGCAGCTAATACGCTTTACGAATTCATCTGGAACCAATTCTGTGACTGGTACCTAGAGCTAACTAAACCTGTTCTTTGGAAAGGTACTGAAGCTCAGCAACAAGCGACTCGTTACACGCTGATCACTGTTCTAGAGAAGACTCTGCGTCTTGCTCACCCAGTTCTGCCTTACATCACTGAATCTATTTGGCAGAGCGTTAAGCCGCTAGTAGATGGTGTTGAAGGTGAGACTATCATGACTCAAGCGCTTCCTCAGTTTAATGAAGCTAACTTCAATGCTGAGATCGTTGACGACATCGAATGGGTTAAGACTTTCATCACTGCTATCCGTAACCTACGTGCGGAATACGACATTGCACCAAGCCAAGGCTTAGAGGTAATGATCAAGGTTGCAGATGAGAAAGACGCTGCTCGTATCGAAGCGAACAAAATCGTTCTTAACTCTCTAGCTAAACTAGACGATATTAAAGTTCTAGCTGATGGCGAAGAGACTCCGGCTTGTGCAACTAAACTGGTTGGCAAATCTGAGCTGATGATCCCAATGGCTGGTCTTATCGACAAAGATGCAGAGCTTGCTCGTCTTGATAAAGAAGTGAAGAAAACTCACGGCGAAATCAAGCGTATTGAAGGTAAGCTAGGTAACGAAGGTTTCGTTGCTAAAGCGCCAGAAGCAGTTATCGCCAAAGAGCGTGAAAAGCTTGAAGGCTACCAGGAGACTCTTGTTAAGCTTGAAGAGCAAAAAGCGACAATCGCTGCACTTTAATCTTTAAGCCTATTAAAGCAATACGAAAAAAGCCGATGTGAATACATCGGCTTTTTTAATACTTGGATAACAGTGTCGCTGAGGTGTCTATCTGGTATTACCTAAAGTTTCTTCAGCTTATTACTGATACTGAATAACTCTAGTGAAAAGGTTAGAGCTAGCGCAAGAAGTGACTAACGCAAGATGCGGGGTTCAGCGCAACCTCTGAAACTTCAAGTTGTCCGTCAATCTCGACTTCTAGGTGATAACGGTTTTTGAGATTAGTAGCTTCAAGGTCTGAAATGATAGGAGCTTCAATCTGAAAAACCACGCCAGTATGTTCAGCCCGAACATCAATAGGCAGTACTAAAGTCATACCATTAAATTTTATGGAAGCAGACACTAACCCAGCCTTTAAGGTTTGGTAAATGACATCGACCTTAAACTCACACCCTCCCCCATGGTGCCAAATTTGCTCTGTCACAACTTGTTCAAGTTTTACATGACGAACAAACTGCAAATACGGTGCTTGCCAAATTCCCATTCGGCTGTCTGACTTTACTCGCTCATCACTAGGCAAAGAGTCTTCCATATCTTCTTCAAGCAATAAACCTTCTTCCTCTTCTAGGAAAAGGATCTCAAAACGATTTCGACCTAGTTGCAAATAAGGACTTATATCTTTGCGATATTCAGCTTCAGTACCATCACAATCAAATACAGCAACGCCATTCAAACGGACTTCAGCAAAGTAGTCGACACCAGCAACCACAAGCTCAACAAATGGCACAGACATCATGGCTTCATCAACCTCAATATCATGCATTAAGTGCCACTCTTGCTCTGCGATCTGCTCTTCATTCAAAGTTGCTGGTAGCTTTGAACTTAGTGGAGCTGGAAAAGTAATGTCGTCTTGAGGGATAGATAGGTCTGTAAGTGGCGAAATTTGCCAAAGACCATCGAGAGAAAACCGCATATCATTCCTTGAGCTAGATCAATTTTGACCGCATTATAATGAATGAGTGCGCATAAAGACATTTGTTTTTCTATGGGTAAAAAAATACCAGCACTAGGCTGGCATTTTTAAAAATTTGGAAGATGATTACTCTTCGTCTTCATCGTCTTCTTCAGGGTGGATTGCATCTTCACCTTCGTAGTAAGTGCCCCAGCCGTCATAAATAATATCGAACTTTTCAGCAAGGTTTACTAGCTTCTCAACTTGCGCGTCAATCGTTTCTGCATTTAACACTGACTGCATTGTTGCATCACAGCAAAGTAGCTTCTTGCCATCTTCGTCTTCAGTCTCTTCAGCTTCAAGAACTTCGAAACCCATTTTGAATGCTTCAACAACGGCTTTCTCTAGTACTTCGAAATCTTCAGCGAATAGGTGGTGCTCAATATCGTATAAAGCATCAGGATCACTTCCGTCCTCAATTAATGCTTCAATGATGTCGCGAGTCTCTTCCTTTTGAAATTCAATTAATTCCGCTACTGATAGATATTCATCTTCGTGAGACATGTGTCTGCTCCAGAGTGTTGACTATGAAAAGATCAAATTTGATAGCCACGAAATATGTCATGGATCGCCTCAAAAAGCCACCAGATTAGAGGGTGTAAAGGATCTTTCTAGCTAGATTATTCCTCCTACGCTTCTTAGAAAATAAAACCACAATCACAGAAACAAATTTTCAACATATTATTAACTAAAATCTGATTTCGCATATTCATTACGTACACTAGCTGCTAATTAAACTAATCAGAATGCGTTATTAAGCATCAAACTTGCATAGACAGAAAAAGGCTCAGTTGAATAGAACATCGGTATATTTACTATAAG
>NZ_JAKJSW010000126.1:0-12661 GCF_050337375.1 Vibrio makurazakiensis
GTTATAGAGCAAACCTTATCAGTAGCGCAAAAACAACCACCAAAATATCAATAGTAAATACAGTTCAATAATGGCTAATATTTGTGTCACTAAGTCCGTTTTAGATTAAGTTGCTATAAATTCCCGGTGCTGTGGCATACAATGGGATCACTAGTTGTAACTTTTCAAGAGCATCATTTTGAGCGCTAAATTTACCTACCTTACATGGAAAATTAACACGAGCAGCCCTGCCGAAAAGTTGGTCATGTTACTGCTTGCGGACAATGCGGATGAAGAAGGCTATGCATCACTGAATTTGAACAGTGCTTCAGCCCTTACTTCCCTTTCTATTTATGGGTTGGCTGATTGCTTAAAAACGTTAGTAGATAACGGTTTTTTAGACAAAATTAAAGTCGAGCAGCGCAACAWACAAGAAATACATATTTTCAAAATGCTCCTCGAACAAGAACAAGCCGTTCAGAGCAATAGTATTCCTGTTTTTTCTACTGCACCTGCACCTGCACCTGCACCTGCACCGACATTTCAACCCGCTCCGATGCAAACATCAACTGCGCCGATAAGGCCTCAACAACGTCAGGCCATGACTAGCAACACAGTTTCTACTCATGATTTAGATGAAGAAAACATTCCAAGTTGGGCTGAACGTGCCTTTAAGTTTTCAGGGTTGGCAGGAGAGCACAACCTGGTGTGGAAAAAATTTGTATTATGGTACAAAGCGAAAGCCAACGAGCTGATGCCAATATCACGCATCGAATCTAAATTGCAGTACTGGCTAATTAACGAGAAACAGAATGAAAGACAACAACAGAAAACCTCTCAATATTCAGGAAATGCAGGACAAGCTCAAGGAAATGGGTATCGACAGAAGCTTAGCCCATCTGAACGCTTCAGACAGCAGCTCATCCAAAAAGGCAAAAAGCCAACCTTCTGAGCCAGCACCTAATCAGCTAACAACAAAGCCAGTAACGACAACACCTGGTGCGGTTGTTCAAACACAGACAGAGTCAGTGCAAGCTGCAATGCCTGTCGTAAACCAAGACCCTGCAGATCTAGAACTTACCGATTGGTGCATTCACGTTTTCGGTTCATTTTTAAGTGTCTATGAAACGCAATGGGAGTATCAGTATGGTAGTGAGCCAAGCGGAAAGTTTATAGAGTTTGCCAATACCGTAGACTCTGACGGTCTTAACCGTGTGCTCATGCACTGTCACGAACGAATTCAACTTGGTAATAGCTGGCCACCACAAATGGGCGAGCTATGGATACTAAAAGACGCACTTACGGCTGAAGAACTACTGGATAGTCGAATTCGTGTATTGTCGCGCGCAGCCGCAAATAATATAGAGAAGTGGCTAATTCAGAATAAACTTTACGACTTAAAACGTGTCGCTGAAAACAAACTCGATGGTTTGTTTAAGAAGTACTATTTAGAAGCGAGACGCTTAGATGAAAAAGGCATGCTAAACACAGAGTTGCCTCAACATCTACTCGCACAACATTCAGTTAAGAATATGAATGACCTAGCTCGCGAAGAGTTTGAAGCGAAGCACGGTAAAGCGTTGAACCCACGTATTCAGAAGATTTTGAACGCGAAGAAAAGTTAATCTAGTTTTATATCTAGACAAAAAAACGCCAGCATAATTGCTGGCGTTTTTATTTGAAACAGAAAGCTGAACTATAGAAGATGGATTGTCGCGTTTAGCGTAAATACGCCCGCGTTATCATCTTTCATTTTAAAGTTCTGGTAGCTCGCACCTACAGATAGAGGACCCATAATGAAGTACTCAGCACCAACACCGTACATGATATCTACTTCGTCTTGAGAAAAGCTAGATCCTTTCAGCTCGTAAGAGTGAAGGCCGCCTTTCGCGTAAACATGAAGTGGACCAAAATCGATGCTTGGTTTAGCTGCAAAGTAAACTGAAGTTGCGTCAAGGTTTGAGTACGTGTTGTTACCATACTTAACATTGTTGAAAGAACCTAGATCCCAGTAGCCAGCTTCAAGGCCGATAAATGGAAGAATACCTGTACCAACGTGAACACCTACTGCATTTTCACTTTCATCACCAATAGATGATTGACCAGCAGTAACGCCACCGTATAACCAAGAGTCAGCAGCAGCAGTTGTCGATGCACCAATAAGAGCAAGTGCCAATAATGTCTTTTTCATAATAACCTTCTTTATCCCTATCAGCTGTCTGCGGTAATGTTTTGCCTTAGACAGCCAGTAATTTGTCATTTTTCTAGAAAGAAGCAAAGTTCATGCCTAACATGCATCAATCGCAATTTTAACGCGTTTGTCTGATACAGGGTATGGCGTTCCTAATTGTTGTGCGAAGAAGCTTACACGAAGCTCTTCAATCATCCAACGCACTTCTTTTACATTTTCTGGCACGGCTATGCCTTTTGGTATTTTATTTAGTAACTCTTTGTAATCGTTGGTCACCGAATCAACTTTAATCATGTGCAAGCGGTCTTTGTTCGGGTCGATGGGTAACTTCTCCATTCGACGTTCAATCGCCTTCATGTAGCGCAAGATATCTGGAAGACGTTTCCAACCACACTCTGTCGCAAAGCCTTTAAAAATCAGACTTTCGATTTGTGCTTTAATATCAGAAAGAGCAAACGCCATAGAAAGATCAACACGCCCTTTTAGCTTCTTGTTGATGTTAAACGCAGTCGTTAAGATGGTTTCAACTTGCTTAGCAATATCGACCACTGCATCACCGAGCTCAGCTCGAACGTGTTCTTTAAGCGCTTCAAACTCAGCAGGTTCCCAAACTAAACCGCCCTTTTCTTCAATCAACTTATCTATACCGCAAGCGATACAGTCGTCAATTAGATCAAGTACATTGCCGTAAGAGTTGAAGTACAAGCCTAATTTAGATTTGTTCGGTAAGTTCGAATGCAAATATTTAATTGGCGAAGGCACGTTCAATAGAATCAAGCGGCGTTGACCCGCTTTCATCGCAGAGATCTGTTCTTGCTCAGTTTCGAACAGTTTGATCTCTACACTGTCTTTAGTATCAACCAGCGCTGGGAAGGCTTTAACATCGTAGCCTCCACGTTTCTGTTGGTAGACTTTTGGTAACTCACCAAAGCTCCACGTATGCAGATTTTGCTGTTCAATATCATCGTCGGCAACTTTAGACAGCGTTTCCTGAACCTTATCTTTCAAGCTTTCTTTAAGCTCGTACAAGTCTTTGTTTTCTTTAAGCTTACGCTTACGGTGATCAACCGCTCTGAAAGTAACCTTCAAATGCTCTGGGATCTGATCTAACTTCCAGTCTTCACGTAGAACTTCAACACCTGTCATTCGACGAAGCTCTTTTTCTAACGAATCCAGCAATGGTGCTTCTAATGGCGTAACACGCGACAAGAATGCATCTGCATAATTGGGCGCAGGCACAAAGTTACGGCGTAGCGTTTTTGGAAGCGACTTTATTAGGCTCACGACAAGTTCATGGCGTAAACCCGGGATCTGCCAATCAAAACCGGCTTGCTCAATCTGATTAAGAATAGGCAGAGGAATATGAACCGTCACACCATCATCGTCGTCGCCTGGTTCAAATTGGTAGCTAAGTTTTAGCTTCATACCATCTTGATGCCAGAAATTCGGGTAATCTAAATCAGTAACGTGGCTAGCATCACCTCTGAATAGCATCGACTTTTCAAAGTTAAGCAGTTCAGCGTTTTCTTTGCTTGCCTTCTTCCACCAAGTATCGAAATGGCGCCCAGAAACAACTTCTTCGCCCACACGTTGGTCATAAAAATCAAACAGCTCATCATCATCAATCAGAATGTCACGACGACGTGACTTATGTTCTAGCTCTTCGACTTCTTGTAAAAGTTTACGGTTCTGTTTAAAGAAGGCATGTTTGGTATCCCACTCACCTTCTACAAGCGCGCTTCTAACAAAGATTTCACGGCAAACCGTCGAATCAATAGTGCTGTAGTTTACTAGACGCTTAGGAACAATCGGGATCCCGTAAAGCATCACTTTTTCGTGAGCCATTACCGCAGCTTGTTTCTTCGACCAATGCGGTTCACTGTAGCTGCGTTTAATCAGGTGCTTAGCTAATGGTTCAATCCACTCAGGTTGGATCTTGGCGATGATTCGTCCCCATAGCTTCGACGTTTCCACCAGCTCAGCAGACATAATCCACTTAGGCTGCTTTTTGAATAAGCCGGAGCCTGGGAATATGTGGAAGCGAGCATTTCGTGCGCCTTGGTACTCGTTTTTCTCTTGGTCTTTCATACCAACGTGTGAAAGCAAACCTGACAACAAGGAAATATGAATACCATCAGAACTACCCGGTTCTGTATTCAATTTCGTGTCCATYTCACGCATCGCTTGATGGATTTGGAAATAGACATCTTGCCACTCACGTACTCGCAAGTAGTTTAGGTAATCTTGCTTACATTGCTTGCGGAATTGGTTACTTGAAAGTGCCTTTTGCTGCTCTTTAATGTAATTCCACAAGTTTACGAACGTCATAAAATCCGAGTCTTTATCAAAGAATCGTTTATGTTTGTCGTCAGAAGATTGCTGTTTCTCAGATGGACGTTCACGTGGGTCTTGAATCGATAGTGCTGATGCAATAACCATGACCTCATGCAAACATGCATTACGTGGTGCTTCAATCACCATACGAGCTAAACGAGGATCTATCGGAAGCTTCGCTAACTGACGACCAATAGCAGTGAGCTTCTTCTTCGAATCTCCGTCGCGACCAGCATTTTTTTTGTCGRTTGCTATCGCACCGAGTTCTTCAAGTAGTCTCACACCATCTTGGATGTTGCGCTTATCTGGTGCTTCAACAAATGGGAATGCTTGAATATCACCAAGGCCAAGTGCAGTCATCTGTAAGATTACCGATGCTAGATTGGTACGTAGAATTTCTGGATCTGTAAATTCAGCACGTGACTCAAAGTCTTCTTCTGAATACAAACGGATACAGATACCTTCAGCAACACGGCCACAACGACCTTTACGCTGATTCGCACTCGCTTGAGAAATCGGTTCAATTGGCAGTCGCTGTACTTTAGTTCGGTAGCTATAACGACTGATACGAGCTGTACCAGGGTCAATAACATAACGAATACCAGGCACTGTCAAAGAGGTTTCCGCAACGTTGGTCGCAAGTACAATGCGTCGGCCTGTGTGCGACTGGAAGATACGGTTTTGCTCTCCCGCCGACAGTCGAGCATAAAGCGGGACGATTTCAGTATCACGTAGGTTTCTTTTGCCTAGCGCATCAGCGGTATCACGGATTTCTCGTTCACCGTTCATGAAGATTAGGATATCCCCTACCCCTTCATCACATAGCTCGTCTACAGCTTCAAATATGCCTTCCATTTGATCGCGGTCGGCATCGCTAGCTTCATCACCACCTAAAGGGCGGTAACGTGTATCTACTGGGTAAGTACGGCCAGATACTTCAATGATTGGCGCATCGCTAAAGTGTTTCGAAAAACGCTCAGGGTCGATGGTCGCTGAAGTAATAATGACCTTCAAATCAGGGCGACGAGGAAGAAGTTCCTTCAAGTAACCCATGATGAAGTCAATATTCAAGCTACGTTCGTGAGCTTCATCGATAATGATGGTGTCGTATTGATTCAAGAAACGATCGTGTTGGATCTCCGCCAGTAGAATACCGTCGGTCATCAATTTGATTTGAGTGTTGTCTGAAATCTGGTCGTTAAATCGTACTTTATAACCAACAAACTCTCCGAGCTTACTTTCCATCTCTTCGGCAATTCGGTTAGCCACTGAGCGAGCAGCTAATCGTCTTGGTTGCGTGTGACCAATCAGTCCAAAGCGCCCACGGCCAAGTTCAGAACAAATCTTAGGAAGCTGCGTGGTTTTACCTGAACCCGTCTCACCCGCTACGATGACAACTTGGTTTTCTTCAATGGCTTTCGCAATGTCATCGCGCTTTTGGCTGACAGGAAGAATTTCAGGATATTCGATAGTAGGTTTATGAGATAAACGCTCGGTAGCGGTCATCATTGATTTGGCGATATCTAACGCGATTTCATCAAAAACAGCATGCTTAGATTGTTCATTTTTAATCTTATTAGCACCAGCAATGCGTTTACTTAAACGAAAACGGTCGCGCATCATACACTCATTCAGTGCTTTACGAAGTGATGCGGCATTATTATTTGAAGCAGACGGAGAGTTCGCTGCTTTTTCTGGGGACGAAGTCAAAGCGTGTCCTATTCTTTCTCTTACAAAAACTGGCGTAAGTGTATCACAAGTGCCGCTTCGTCCTAATGACTCGTAGAAAATAAAAAAGCCTGAAAGCACAACGCTTTCAGGCTTATTAAAGCATCTTTTACAAGCTCTAGAACTCGTATTGTAAGTAAATACTGTTGTAGTTACTGCCACCTTTGATACGACCAAACTGGGACGCGTTTTCAAAAATAGCAGAACGATGGTGAATGGAGTAACCTAGCCACATGTTCTCAAGGTCTTTTTTACCAATGAGATCGCCGATATTTACATCAAGAGAAAAATCCAAATAGTTCAGTAAATGGCTCGGTGTATAGCCTTTTTCTTTCATCTCTTTCCCTTCAATGTAAGTGATAGAGTCGATATACGACATACCTTCAGCTACACCAAAGCGCCATTGAGTTGGCCAATCAAACGTATAGAACGCTTTAATCGCAACGATATATTCCGTGCTACTTGATTGCACCTCAGACTGCCAGTGATGCGCAATACCCGGTGTTAAGTAGATATCTAATGGGAAGCCAAAAACTTCATCTGTCAACGGATGTCCGTWGAAGAACGACGTCATTTGGTTATTAAATTCGTCTTTCTCGCTGTTAAATTTCATGATGTCGCCGATATTTGACGGCGTAGCCCAGCCATGAGCAACACGCAAATACGGTTTGTTACTTAGCTGAGATTTAGGGGCTTTAGTTTTGTCTTGGAAGAAACCAAAGCCAACGAAAAATTCGCCTTGGTATCGGTCTTCAACAACACTGCTATTGTAAGCATTGTCGTCAAGACGAGTGACACTTGTTGAACCCAATAAGTACAAATTAGAATAGACATGGTAACGAGCTTCAACGCCGACGTTAATGTCTATTGCCCCACCAATTTGTTCATTCGTGTAGTCAGAGAATGCGTAGTAATAACTATTAAAGTCCGCTTCTTTATATCTCAGCGTCATACTTGGCGACAGTTCCCAATCACCAAACTCATAGTGGCCGCGAGCTCTTAAATTACTATGGAAACGAAAATCAGGGTCAGCCATTAACTCAGTTTCAATCGCCCAGTTTTCATCGATGGTGTATGTTAATTGCCCACCAAAATCTGCGGTATCACCTTCAATTTCATTCTGTTCAATTGCCGGAATATCGATAAAGCGCATTCGTGCTATTGCGTTGAACTGCCAATCACTATCTTCAGAGTTATAAAGGTACGCGCCCCCCTCTGTGCCTCGAATGAAAACTGAATCGTTTTCAAAGAACATCATAGGAACAAAAGAGCTTACGGTTTGATCACCACCATCAGTATCGAATGGGATGCTAGCCGTACGATACATAGCCGCTATACCCCAATCCTGCTCTTCAGCAATAGCACTCGTACTAGGCAAAACCGCGCTAGCAAACAACACAGATGATAAAAATTTAATCTTCATTTGGGTTCAATTACTCTCATTAACCGATATTACATCACTGATTCGACAGTTATTGCTCAATTTGAGCGAACAAGCCTTAGGTTTACAAGCTTTTCGCCGTTACAATAAAGGATATTGCCAGATATATGAAATAATTGTGAAAGTATCAGAATTTAAAAGTCTTTTGAATAGCTTACCAGATGATCGCGACCCTGAACTCGTTATGGGCGAAGAGTGGCTGCCTGAAAGGTTAGTAAACGCCGATTTAAACGGTGATCTACTTTTTCTAGAATTTGATAACGCACCAGAAGAAGGCCAGGGTGACGAAGAAGGCCGAGGTTTTGTTGAACATGAAATCACGATGATTCGACACAAATTGGAACAGATTATCGAAGGACAAAACGATACCAAGACCAAAGCTGATGCTATGCTTGCTATTTTTCTTATGGGTCATGAACTTTCTAGCTCGGAAGTTATCGAAATTCTTGAAGACCCAAATTCTAATAACGACGAATAGGAATCCCATTGCGCCACACGTCCCTTTCTCAATCAACTTTGCCTTTTTTGCTTGCAGGGCCAATCTTACGAAAAACAACCACAAACGAAATTAACGTTTGGATAGTCACAAGCAAGCCTTTCACTGGTTGCATGAGCCTGTACGCCGAAGATAAGACCCTAGACAGTGCAGCAAAAGTTGGTATTCAAAGTTTGCAGGTTGGAACACATGCATGGGTCAGCCTAATTTCAGCCGAAGGTACATTCCCTAAGGATACCTCACTGGAATATTCGCTTGCTCAAGAGGGAGAAGGCGATTTAGCACAATGGGCACCACACCTTTTTTACAACGATAATCAGCGAGTCAGCTTTCGCATTTCAGCCAAAGCTGATTATATTCTGCATGGCTCTTGTCGAAACCCGCACCATTCCAGCAAAGACAGTCTTGTCGCCGCTGATGACAAAGTATCTAACCAAGAGCTTTTCGATCGTCCTGATTTATTGATGATGAGCGGGGACCAAATTTACGCCGACCACGTAGCAGGGCCAACTCTCGACGCTATTGATCAGGTCATTGAGTTACTTGGGCTAGCGAGTGAATCATTCCCTATCGACTCTCATAACAGCCAAGACGAAAGCGCAAACAACAATCTACAATCTGTAATCCGCAATAGCGATGAATTGTATAAGTCTGAGCTGAACTTTTACCACAGGGATAAGATCCTTCCTCATTATGTTAAGTCAGACTCACTGATAGATAAGTTATTTCCAAAACGTAGGCTCCCTATTTTCAGCTCAACCGAGAGCGAGAACCACTTAATTACGTTGTCTGAATTTATCGCAATGTATCTGTTGGTTTGGTCACCGACCCTATGGGCTTTGGTCAATACAGAAAGGCTACGTGATAAAGGGTTCACACATTCAGGCAACACATTATCGCCTGCTATCCAGCAATTATGGCGTGATGAAAAAGAGCATATCGATGCATTTGTCGCGGGATTACCTCAAGTTCAGCGTCTGATGGCACACATCCCTACCTACATGATTTTTGATGACCATGATGTAACGGATGATTGGAACCTTACGGTCGGCTGGGAACAAGCCGCTAACCAGAACCCTTTTGCTTCACAGGTGATAGGTAATGGTTTATACGCATACTGGCTTTGCCAAGGCTGGGGAAATGAGCCCGAAAACTTCTCTTCGGAGTTTTTAGATCATGCTCGTTCCATCTTTGAAACCAAACCCGATAACAATGGTACTCAAACACTCGCCATAGACCTTGCTAAACAGACTGACTGTCTACGCAACTTAAACAACTTTGAAAAATGGCACTACACCATTCACAGCAGCCCAAAAGTTGTTGTGTTAGACACCAGAACAAGACGTTGGCGCTCTGAGTCACGCATGAACAAACCTTCAGGGCTAATGGATTGGGAAGCTCTCATTGAGTTTCAACACGAGTTGATCGACCAAGATAAAGTCATCATTGTCTCTGCAGCCCCGATGTTTGGCGTTAAGTTCATTGAGACCCTTCAGAAATCAATGACAACGCTAGGTCAGCCCCTAGTGATCGATGCTGAAAACTGGATGGCTCACCCGGGCAGTGCGAATACTCTCATCAGTATTTTCACACACACCAAAACACCTACGAACTTTGTCATTTTGTCAGGTGATGTTCACTACTCTTTCGCATACGACATCAAGCTACGTTATCGAAAAAATAGCCCTAATATTTATCAGATCACATGCAGCGGTATCAAAAATCAATTTCCTGCACCGCTGCTTAAGTTTTGTGACATCAGTGACAGGTTGTTATACAGCCCTCACTCACCATTGAACTGGTTTACTAAACGTAAACGACTAAAAATCGAAAAGCGTAGTCCAGATAATCAACGCTTTTACCGCCTTGTTAACCAAAGTGCGATAGGAGAATTGCGGTTAGACGAAGCGGGTAAACCAGAAGTAATTTCTATCCTAACGGGTAAGGGTGACATCGTGCATTTTCCTGAGCACGATTAGCGGATGGAACCGATAGGTTCAATGTAAAGTTTCAGTAAAGTGGGTTGTCAAATTAGGCTCTCGCCCTAATAGTTAAACTTATACCTTGGATTCACGTATTGAGTGCCTACACACTGGAGCTACACATGTTTAATTCAATTACTTCTCTTTTCAAAGAGCTTATCGACGGTAAAGATCTTGGGCGCGCGCAAGCTGTCTCACCAAACCTTGCCATTGCGTGCCTACTGTGTGAAGTCGCAGGTGCAGATAACGAAATTAACGCACAAGAAAAAGAAGCGAAGCTACACTTAGTTGAAAAACTGCTCAGTTTGGATGAAGACAGTGCGCAACAACTTTTAGAAAAAGCAGAGCAACATGTGGCGCAGTCTGCGTCACTGTACGACTTTACCTCTCAGTTACGAGAACTCTCTCATGACGTGAGAATTCAGTTAATTGAAGGGATGTGGGAAGTGGCACATGCTGATGGTGAGATAGACCCACTTGAGGATTCTGTGATTCGTAAAGCCGCCGACTTATTGTATGTAAACCACAGTGACTTTATTAAAGCGAAGCTTAACGCAATAGACAAAAAGCTAAACAGCTAAACAGCTAAACAGCTAAACAGCTAAACAGCTAAACAGCTAAACAGCTAAACAGCTAAACAGCTAAACAGCTAAACAGCTAAACAGATTGGAAATTAAAAAGCCCACCTTAATACGAATTAAGGTGGGCTTTTTATTGCAAACAATTGGTATTTACGGCTGAACACCTAAAGCATTGTTAGTGCGAGTTTTGCCAAATTATACGCATCAACGTAACCTGAATGCTGGCGGCCTTCCCACTCAATATCTTTTGCTTCTTGCGCAGCTCGGTGCCCTATTCGTTTGTCCTTAAGTCGGTTTTGAACTCGATATAAAGTCGCAAGATTTAAGAATTCGCTAAAAGGTGGTTCAATTCCTTTATCTATACACTCTTTATGTAAGATTAAGTCGTCACGTCCCCATGCTGCATAGATCTTTTTAGGGCCACCGAAGTTTTTGATCATCGATTTAATCACCGACTCCAATGGACGCCCTTGCTTCTCAATCTTACGAGGCGTAATACCCGTTAACTCTGCACAAAATAAAGAGACTTCATCTGTTTCAGGCTTTACGTAATATTGAGCACGCTTAACAATTTTACCCGAAGCTAGATCGATTTCAGCTAGCCCTACCTCGATAATTTCGCCAGTCGTTCCTACACCATTTTCATTCCAACAGCACATTTCTAAATCGAAACATACCACTCGATTGTGATTCATACGTTGCCTTGTCGCTCTTAAATTGYTTTGTTTAAATTGTACCTGAGCCAAACCAATAACTCGACTCTTGAACGTTTAAGTGCTCAATTACACTCCAATTGAAACGCTATTACGACCATTAATCTTACTTTTATAAAGAAGACTGTCGGCTTTTTTCAATAACTCTTCTGATGTTTCCCCTGCATAGATAGCTCCACCTATACTCAAAGTACAAGACACTTGCACCCCATCGTGATTTAAAGGGGTATTCGCAACATCCGCACAAATCTCGGTTAAGTACCTTCGAAGGCTTTCACTATCTGTTTCCGTTGATAACATACAAAACTCATCGCCGCCTAAACGGAACAAACTATCTTCTGGGCGCAGGCGTCCATGAACAATGTTCGCAACGTGCTTGAGCATGCCATCACCGACCGGATGACCGAACTGGTCGTTAACTGACTTGAACTTATCAATATCAAAACCGACCAAGCTTAGCCCTTCTTTATGCTCTATCCATTGTGGTAGTTGAACATTAAACGCTCGGCGGTTATACAGTTCAGTCAAGCTATCGTGCTCGACAAGGAAGCGTAACTCTTCGGTTCGTTCCTCTAACATGGTCGACAAACGCTGTTTCTCGCGCGTTTGTAAGCTCACGATATAAGACAGCATCAACGAGAATGTTATACCACMGAAAGCTACCCCAATTAATACCAGTTTGTTATCTCTTGTCAGTGGTTGAATCACTTTGAAATCTAGATTCCAACTACGATTATGCAATTCAATCGTTCTGCTTATCTGAGGGCCTTTGGCATCATCGAAGCCAACGCTTTCAAAATACACTGGGTCATCTTCAGCATCAAATCCTAAGTCCGTCACTTTCACTAAAAGCGCTTTCTCACCTGCTGTTTTAGCGATTAGATTTTCAAAATAATAGGTTGTTCGCACGACTCCAATCACAATACCGAGCAGCTCTTTTTCACTGGCGTCAAACACAGGGTGATAAACCAACATGCCCGTTTTTTCGGTCGATTTGTTATAGCCATCTTGGAGTAAACGTACTTTATCGGATAAGTTTGCTTGGTGAGTTTCTAAAATATTATCAACAACCAAATCAAAACGTTTTCTAGACGAGTAAAAGCCCAGCAATCCAATATTTTCAGGTGTTCTAGGATAGATATCCGATGCTACRAATATCGGTTTGTCTCCCATGATGTAACCTTTAGTAACAGGCCCGTCTTTAGGGACAGTATGT
>NZ_JAKJSW010000127.1:0-12645 GCF_050337375.1 Vibrio makurazakiensis
GGGGATATCTAGATAAACACCTATTTTAAAAGCACTGTGTGGCAGGTTCGTGTAGCAGTGAGCAGGACTGGTTATGGAAGTTGTTATTGGGCCATTAAGTAAACTGAAAATCAGAATTTTGCTTATTAAACGCAAAAGTTGTGGAGTCAATACAAGCGACTATCGCAAAACCAGCAGCAAGCTCTTTATTAGTAATTTGTTATGGTGTGTTATGTGAAATGTTAATAAATTGGCTTTGATTCATAAATTACTGAATTGAAATTCGATAAATTATGCAGAAAAACAGCCAGTGATTTTTCGTTAACTATCTGAAGTTATTGATAAGTATTGAATCAAGCCATACGCGGTCGAGCTATTAAGAGGTTGGTGTAGTGAGTAGTCATATCTATCCAGAACGCGTCGTCGAGAAAACCCAGGGCTGTGAGCCTGATAAAAAAGCACGTTTTTTACCCCGAAGAAAATGGTTTGGTTGGAAGGGTATAGAGCAACGCTTAGTGCTAGCTTTGGCCATGCTCTCGATGACGACGATCTTTCTGTCGGTGGTTTCCACGTTTACTTTTAGTGACCTTAACCAGCGCCTCGTTGACCTTAAAGAAAGCGAAATTCCCGCACTGGATCAAGCTGCTCGCTTAAACGACATGGTGCGTGTGATCATTGTGGCTTCTTCTCAATTAAGTGATGCGGAATCTAACCTAGAGCGAAAGCAGTTTCTTCAACGAATTGAAGAAGCCATTGCAGTGATGGATGGCATCATGGTTCAGTTCCCTGAATACCACTCCTATTTTAAAGACTTGATTGCGCAAGTGCATAACAGCTTGAGCCTGCTCTATCAAAGTGAAGTCGAGTCTGATCACTTGCATAAAGAATTACGGAACTTGTTAGAAGGTTTTTACCCTTTACTGCAATTAGCCAGCAATTCACTCGATGCACTACCGGAAACCAGTAAAGATAGAATTCAGTACACTCAGCTAAAAGCGCTGCTTTACTATCAATTGGGCTTAGTAGAGAAGCTGTATAACGATTCGAGTTTTAATGAACTGGATTATACCAGCTACCGCCTAGAGCAAGTGGGCGAGGAGTGGTGGAAGTTGTGGGTGGATGGGGATCTGCGCAGTGACTTTCCAGAACTCGATAAACAATTAGCGGTAATTTACAACCTAGCCTCAAGCTCAAGTAGCTTGTACTCCCTGAAAAACCAAGCGTTAGATTATCGTTATCAAGAGCAGTATTTCCTTCAAAATAGCCGTAAGCACTTAAATCAGCTGACGGTGCAAATCGAGAGTAATACCAGCAAGGTGAACGGCAATATTGATCAGTCTATCGATCAAGCGCAGCAATCTTTGCAATCTAACCAAAGGCTTTCATTGTTCCTTTCTTTATTCAGTATTTTAGCGGCCGCCGCTATTTCTTGGTTCTATGTTCGGAAAAGTATTTTAGAACGCTTATTGCAACTTAAAGACAATATGTTTGCTATTTCGACGGGACACCTAGACACAGAGGTGACCATTCGCGGTAGAGATGAAGTGACCCAAATGGCGAAATATCTCAAGGTGTTTCAAACCACAGCTAAGGTGGTGAAACAAACGAATCGTAAGTTAGAAGCTGAGGTCGAAGAGCGAACTCTAGCAGAAGCCAAATTACGCGTGACTCAAGACGAATTAGTTCAAGCAGGAAAGCTGGCGGCCCTAGGGCAGTTAAGTGTTGGGATCACCCACGAGATCAATCAACCACTCACGGCGGTGAACAGCCATGTGCGTAGTGCTCAATTGTGGCTTGAAAAAGATAGGCCAGAAAAAGCTGCCCTTAACTTACAAAAGATTGAAACCTTGCTCGAAAAGGTCGCTGCTATTACTCGCCACTTAAAAGCATTTTCACGCAAGAGTGATGGCAAGATAGAAAGTGTCGAGCTGGAGTGCGTTATCAGCGATGCCATTGAACTGTTTGAAACCAGACGCAATAACGTGGCTATTCATTATGATAAGTACCCAGTTTCTAGCGTTCGCGCCAACAGTATTCGCCTTGAGCAAGTATTGGTGAATTTAATTAGCAATGCATTGGATGCGGTTGAGTTGAATGATGCACCGAGCATCGAAATCACGACGTTTGAATTGGATTCAACAATCACAATATCGGTTAAGGATAATGGCCTAGGCATCCCGGCAGAAGACCTTCCTCATTTATTTGACCCTTTCTATACCCGCAAAGCTTCTGGAAAAGGGCTGGGGCTAGGGTTATCCATTGCATATAACATTATTAAGGACTTTGGTGGTTCTATTCGTGTTGAGTCGATAGAGCACCAAGGCACTGAATTTATTGTCACATTACAAAAAGGCACCAACCATGACATTTGAAAAACACATAGTACTTATTGATGATGAAATCGATGTCGTGGAAGCCGTGAGTGAAATGCTTGAGCTGGAAGGCTTCACGGTGAGTACCTTTACAGATCCAAACCAAGGGCTAAAATCGCTCTCAATGAAGTGTTCGTCGGTGGTGTTGTGCGACGTGCGAATGCCCAAAATAGACGGCTTAACCTTGCTGAGTTCAATTCAGCATCGCGCACCCAATGTCCCTGTTTTGCTGATGAGTGGTCATGGAGATATTCCAATGGCGATAGAAGCAATGAAGTTGGGCGCATTCGATTTCTTAGAGAAACCACTCAATACAACCGAATTAGTGGAGAAGCTCGTTTTAGCGTTGGCTCAAAGTGAACAAAATGCGCAACCAATGCTAGAGAGTGATGAAACGGAAGAGCGACCAATAGAGTCTGTCGTGATTGGTCAGTCTAAGAGTATGGATACCATTCGAAAACAAGTATTAGCTCTGGCGCATACTGGGGTTGATACCATCATCAACGGTGAAACTGGAACGGGTAAAGAAGTGATCGCAAGAGCGCTTCACCAGTTCAGCCGCCGTAAAGCGAAACCGTTTGTGGCGATTAACTGTGGCGGTATGACTGAAAGCATCATTGAGAGTGAGCTGTTTGGTCATGAAGCGGGATCGTTTACCAGTGCCAACAAAAAGCGCATAGGAAAAATAGAACAAGCCAACGGCGGAACCTTATTCCTTGATGAAATTGAAAGTATGCCAATTGCGGTGCAAATTAAGCTGCTAAGGGTAATTCAAGAGCGGGTGATAGAGCGAGTCGGGGGGAACGAGCTTATCCCTATCGATATTGTTGTGGTCGCAGCAAGTAAGGCGGATTTGGCGAGCCTTAGTGAGTCGGGGGAGTTTCGAGCCGATCTCTTCTATCGTTTAAACATTGCGAGTTTGAATTTACCGGCATTGCGTCAGCGTAAAGAAGATATCCAGGTGCTGTTTCGCCATTTCGTGATTCAAGCGAGTCTGAAATATAAAACTCGCCCATCCACTATCTATTCAGAACAAATACAGCAGTTGAGCCGACATGAGTGGCCGGGAAATGTACGAGAGTTACGTAATGTTGCCGATCGTTTTGTATTAGGAATTGTTGGTGATGGGTTTGATTTACAGTCACCAACTTCTGACGCGGTTAACGCAGATTTTGCTTTTGAAAAGCAAATGGAACAGTACGAACGAAATGTGCTGACAGAGGCACTTATTGAAAGTGCAGGCAATATTAATGAAGTATCAAGCAAGTTGAACCTTCCTAGAAAAACCTTGTATCGAAAAATGAAAAAACATCACCTCGATAAGGAAAGTTTTAAAGCGTAATTCAAGTGAAATACGCGTAAGACAATAATGACCCATTGTTAGAGTTTTTATTCTTTAGGTTTACTCAAGTGATTGTAATTAAAGTGATTTAACAATTGGCATGAAGAGTGCAATCCCTATGGTGTGGCACTCGTTCACAAGAGGTCTGTGTATTGAGTAACTGAAAGTTGTATCGCAGGTATTCATCAAGGTACGCAAACCGAATTATGGAAAGTTTAAGAAAATTGCTTGTTGCAAGGAGATACAAACATGAAGCAAATACTGAAAGGTTCAATTGCTCTAATACTAGGTGTGACCGCTATGGGGGCAACTGCTGCGCCTAAGTCCGCTGATTTAGGGCCTCGTCCCCTCTTTTTAGTAAACAATATGGACGAAGGACCTTTGAAATCTAAGCTACTGAGTTGTAGCGAAGGGCCTTTTCATCGTAGTGATTTCTCAATCGGTCACCGCGGCGCTGCAATGCAGTTTCCCGAACATACCAAAGAATCCTATTTAGCGGCGATTCAAATGGGTGCTGGCGTGGTGGAGTGTGATGTGACTTTCACCAAAGATAAGCAACTTGTGTGTCGCCATTCACAAAGCGATCTTCATACAACGACTGATGTATTAGCGCACCCAGATCTTGCGAAGAAGTGTTCGGTACCTTTCAAGCCTGCGAATCCAGCGACTGGGGAAGATGCACAAGTAGAATGTCGCACTTCAGATTTCACTTTAGCGGAATTCCAAACCCTGAAAGGGAAAATGGATGGCGCGAATCCGAAAGCGACCACGGTTGAAGAGTACATGAACGGGACACCGGGCTGGCGTACCGATTTATACAGCCAAAGCGGTACTTTGATGACTCATGCGGAAAGTGCAGCCTTGTTTAAGAAGCACGGGGTAAAAGTGACACCTGAGCTGAAGTCAGCTTCTGTTGAAATGCCTTTTAATGGCTTCAGTCAGGAAATGTATGCTCAGAAGTTAGTGGATGAGTTGAAAGAGGCGGGTTTCAAGCCTTCAGAAACCTACTTACAGTCGTTTAACTTAGACGATGTGAAATACTGGATTAACGAAAATCCGAAATTTGGCAAACAAGCGGTATATCTAGATGATCGTGTGTATGACCAAGCAGATTTTGTTGCGTCAGTTGAAAATATGAAGGAGCTACGCGAGGCGGGGGTCAATATCATTGCACCACCACTGTTTGCGTTAGTGGACTTGAATGACAAAAATGAACTTGTGGCATCGAACTATGCGAAGTTAGCGAAAGGTGCTGACCTCGACATCATTGCGTGGACGTTAGAACGCTCTGGCCCATTGGCACAAGGGGGAGGTTGGTATTATCAAAGCGTTAAGCAAGGTATTAACAACGACGGCGATATGATGAAAATGCTAGATGTACTAGCCAAAGACGTGGGTGTGCTTGGCGTATTCAGTGATTGGCCAGCGACGGTTACTTACTATGCAAACTGCATGGACAGCCAGTCTTAGCAATATCTATCAGTAAAAATTAAGGGCCTTCGGGCTCTTTTTTTAGATGTATTTTTACTGGGACATAAATGACCCAAATGCGGTTCGAATACTTGGACGCGATTGACCCATAATTAATTGATAAACTGAATGATTCGTTTAAGTTGTTGAATTATATTGCTTTAATTGTTGGCACGATGGCTGCAATAGAGCTTGTGACTTTCAACAATAAGTAAAAGTAAGGTTTGAATATGAAAATCAGTGTTAAAGGACTGTTAATCGCTAGCTCATTACTACTTCCTTCAATGGCTATGGCAAGCGACTGCTCTAGTCGTGGTGTGTTAGACGATAGATACTGTGACGAAAACCAAGATCTAGTGGCAGACTCACCAAAAAATCCAGATGAGTGGAACGACCCAAGTACGCTTGTCTTTACTTACACGCCAGTAGAAGACCCTGCATTGTATAAAGATGCGTTTGCAGACTTCCAAGCGCACCTAAGCAAGATTACCGGCAAACGCGTTATTTACTACACGGTTCACTCGAACTCAGCGCAAGTAGAAGCGATGCGTTCTGGTCGTTTACACGTTGCGGGTTTCTCAACTGGCCCAACTGGCTACGCGGTTAACCTAGCGGGTTATGTACCGATTGCAGTGAAAGGTGATGAGTCTGGTTTCCAAGGCTACAACCTAATCACAATTGTTCGTAAAGACAGCGGTATTAACACCATGGCTGATCTGAAAGGGAAAAAGGTTGCTCACACTTCTGCGTCTTCCAATTCTGGTAACCTTGCTCCACGCGCGCTATTCCCAGCAAAAGGTCTAGTGCCAGATGAAGATTACAAAGTGTTGTACTCAGGTAAGCATGACCAATCAATTCTTGGTGTATTTAACGGAGACTATGATGCAGCACCTGTGGCATCTGACGTGTACGACCGTATGGTTTCAGCGGGTCGTGTTGACGACTCTGAGTTGAAAATTATCTACCGCAGCCCACGTTTCCCTACGTCAGCATTCGGTTACGCATACAACTTAAAACCTGAGCTTGTCGAAAAGATCAACGAAGCATTCTTCAGCTACCGATTTACTCCTGAAATGAGTGCAGCGTTCAAAGGCGCAGATCGCTTCTCACCAATTTCTTACCAAGAAGAGTGGGATGTTATTCGCGATATCGCTCACGCGACTGGCACGGCTTACACGAAAGCTGGCTTGAAAAAACTGGCTGAAAAAGATGCGGCTAAGCGCGCTAAGAAAAAAGCAGCAGAACTCGCTAAACAAGCAAGCAACGGTTAACCCCTAGCTCTTACCGAGCACTCACCTCAACTAAAAAACTATGCCCTCATGGGTAGGGCATAGTTCATCCTAAATTTTTGTATAAGGAAATGCAGTATGGCCGTAGCAAGCTATGAAGGAATAAAGATCAATAACCTTTTTCACGAATATGTGGCAGGCAAGCCAATCCTTAAAGGCATTAATATCGACATTGATGAGCCGGGAATCATCGCCATTATTGGCCCATCGGGTACGGGTAAAAGCACACTACTACGTTGTATTAACCGTTTGAATGATCCTAGCCAAGGAGAAATTTTATTCGACGGAGCGGATCTCACTCAGCTTCAAGGGCAGGCGCTACGTAAACAACGTCGCCATATTGGTATGGTTTTCCAGGAGTACAACCTGGTAGAGCGCCTAACTGTGATTGAAAACGTGTTGAGTGGCCGACTTGGTTACATGTCAGCATGGAACGCGTGGCGTCGTAACTACTCTTCAGAAGATTTAGCCAAAGCATTCGAGCTACTTGAGTTTGTTGGTCTACAAGACTTTTCTAACCAACGAGCAGACAGTCTTTCTGGTGGTCAGCGTCAACGTGTGGGTATCGCACGAGCAGTTATGCAGGACCCGTATATCTTACTGGCAGATGAGCCTACGTCTTCTCTAGACCCAAAAACTGCCGTGGAAATCATGGAGCTGATGGAAACCTTCGCTGAGCAGAAAAATATTCCTGTATTGGTCAACATCCATGACGTGAATCTCGCTAAGCGCTATGCAAAACGCATCATCGGAATGTGCAACGGCAAAGTGCATTACGACGGCAGCCCTGAAGGTATTTCAGAAGAAGATCTGAAGATCATTTATGGAGGTGAGTCATGGCTGGATTAACAGAGAATACGTCGGCAAACCCTTCAACTTCAAACTATGAAAACCCATTTAAAACATCGTGGGCGAATCGTGCAATTTTGGCAGCGGTTATCGGGTACTTATTTTATAGCGTATCGACACTRGGGTTAACTTTTGACCGATTAATTATAGGCTTTGGAGAAAGTGAGCGTTTACTAGCAAGAATGTTCCCACCGGACTTCTCAAGGACCAGTTTATTGCTTAGTGGGCTTGCTGAAAGCTTACAAATTGCCATTATCTCCAGTTTTTTCGGCATTGTTATTTCACTATTTTTAGGGTTATTGGCAGCACGTAACATGATGCCTGCACTGGTTTCTACACCAGTTCGAGGGTTCATTGCTTTATGTCGTTCTTTCCACCCTGTGATCATCGCGATTCTATTTGTAAAAGCGGTGGGTTTTGGTGCATTAGCGGGTATTTTGACCTTGATCTTCGCTTCAATTGGCTTCATTGCGAAGTTGTTTGCTGAAGCGATTGAAGAGATATCATTCAAACCCGTAGAAGCCATTAAGGCGACTGGTGCGAGCTTTGTCAGCGTGATCGTATATGCAGTAATGCCACAAGTGTTTACTCGCTTTATCGGTTTTGCAAGCTATCAGTTGGACTCTAACCTTCGTAACTCCACCATGGTTGGTATTGTGGGCGCTGGTGGTTTAGGCGGTACGCTATTCTCTGCATTCCAACGTTTTGATTACGACTTTGTCGCAGCAATTCTGATCACTATCATCGCTCTAATTCTTGTGGGTGAGTTTCTTTCCAATATTGTTAGGAGAATCTTCTAATGACAACTGCAGCAATTGATAAAGAATGGCAGCGTTTTACACCTAATGAACGTATTGCGCGCTTCACCATATATCTAAGCCTTATGTGTGCAATTGTGTGGTCATGGCAAACAGTGGAAGTGATTCCGGAGTTCCTTTACGACGCACCAGAGCAATTTGCAGATATGTTTCAACGCATGGTGCCAATGGACTATGCATTTTACCCTGAATCGATTCATGCAGCGATGATCGAGACGTTACATATTGCGACATTAGGTACATTATTTACTTTGGTATTTGCGATTCCTTTAGCACTGCTAAATGCGCCAAATATCACTCCAAATAAAGCGCTAAATTGGGTTGCTCAGTTTTTCCTGGTGTCTTCACGCTCGGTGAATTCATTAGTATGGGCTCTATTATTTATCGCGTTATTTGGCCCCGGTGTTCTGGCAGGTGTAATGGCGATTGCTATCCGTAGTATCGGCTTTGTAGGGAAGCTGTTAGCGGAAGCCATAGCTGAAGTGAACATGGGGCCGATAGAAGCACTGCGTGCAACGGGTGCTTCTTGGATGAGTATTTTGCTTAAAGGCTACTGGCCACAGGTTATGCCTGCATTTTACTCCATCGTTTTGTTCCGTTGGGACATTAATGTTCGTGAATCTGCTGTACTTGGGCTGGTAGGGGCTGGTGGTATAGGTGTGATTCTAAACGACGCGCAAAACTTGTTTGAATGGCAAAAAGTATCAATGGTATTGGTAAGTATTTTCGCTGTAGTAATCATTGCTGAGGCGGTGGTCATTCATATTCGAAACAAACTTATCTAACGTTCATTCTTACAGTAATTAAAACGGCCTAAGGTTCTCCTTGTATCCTTAGGCCGTTTTTTTGTTTTATGAACCTGATTGTTTTCGTGCAATGAGCTTCTGAGTGAACTCTGAAAAACCTAACCCGCCAGGCTTTGACATAACAATACTTGGATGGTGTTCGAGCTTATCCCAATAGTGCTGAATGTTCGCAACGCCAACGGTCAGCGGTAGCCAACCAAACATTTGCTCGTCGTTCATTGAGTCACCCACATAGCAAGCCTGAGCTTGGATCTGTTCTAGTGAGAGCCCTTTATGATTTAAGTATCGGTCAACGGCATTTCTTTTGGAGTGCTGTCCATACCAAGCGTTGATATGGATGGAGCTTGCAGTTGCATGAGCGCCAAGAGCGTGAATTTTGCTTAGTATTGATTGAACGATTTCTGGGGCAACTGGAGAGCGGTTTTGACCGATATCAATAGCAACTTCGCACAGTCGGTATGACTGATCGAGCGTTAACGACAGATCTGGATATTCGAGCAAGATAGATTCAATTTGCTGCTTCAAACCCGCTTGATTCGCCCGAATTTGCTCAAGGGGGATCTCTGTTGATATTTGTAAAGAACCAGAGTCTTTCTCTAACAAAAAAGCGCCGTTCTCGCCAAGTACTGCATCTACTGGCCATAACTGGGCTATGTGGTCACACCATCCGGCGCACGCTCCTGTTACTGCCACAACTTTAATGTCGTTATCGCGTAACTTTTGTAAGGCGATGAGCGTATCAGGCGGCAATGAGCCCTGCCAAGTTAAGGTGTCATCGACGTCAGTAAACACCCATTTAATATCTTTCCATTCTTGGCTTAATTGATCGTTCATGACTTCGACTCTACATGATTTATACAGTGATTATTGTGGTTTTTACCATATCAATTAAGCGCTAGGAAAACAGTGAGCTTGGTGCTGATGTTATTGAAATGTGAAGGCGATGAGTAATAAAAAATGCCAGCATATTGCTGGCATTTTTTGTAGTAAAAGTGCTTATACCGCGGTGACCATTTTTTGCAAAAGCTTAATGATCTGTTGTTGTTCCTCTTTGTCTAATGAACTGAGCATTTCCTCATTCACGGCGATAGGTAAAGGAAGCAGGTTAGACTTAATTGCATGGCCTTGCTCGGTTAAATAGATACGAAATGAACGTCGGCTATTAGGGTCGTTACGTCTTTCCACTAGGCCAAGCTTTTCAAGTTTATCTAGAGTCCGCGTCGTGGTCGAATTTTCGACTTTAGATTTCGCTGAGATTTCACTCTGCGTGACCCCTTCTTCTTCCCACAAGCACATAAGGGTTGGCCATAGCGCTAGGGTTAGCCCGTGTTCTTTCAATCGAGCTTCAAACTTCTTAGCCGCTTGACCTGCAACAACGTTGATCAACCAACCAAAGCTAGATTGTCTATCAAATTTTTCGTTCATTCTTCCTACACCATTGATAATGCAACTATTGCAATAGTAACTAATCCTGAAACAACAAGCACTAGTAAAGCAACGCGTTGCGATACAAAGTTAGGTTGTTGGGTACCTGTATTTGTATAAGCATTCTGGATCCCAGTAAACATTGCCTTGAGTAGCGGCTTATTATTGAGTTTGTAGGTCAAAATAGCACCAATGTGGATGACAACGAGTGCAGGTAATGCTTTTGATAAAATTATATGAAGGGTCTCCAGTACCTCAAATGTCGTGTCGCTTAACCAGTAATGAGCAAGGGGCAAATTGTCGAGCAGCCCTGCGAGTGCAAGCCCAGTAATACATTGAAGAAGTAAGCCTAAGATCATGAGGATCACCATCCAGCCGCCTGCCGGGTTATGTCCAATAACTGTGCTCTGCGGCGATCTGCCTGTTAAATACTGAAATGTTTTGATTGGCGAGCGAACAAATTGCGAGAACCGGTTGGTTTCGCTTCCATAAAACCCCCACAAAATTCGCCAAACGATCAGTGTGAACAGCACTAACCCCAACTGAATATGTGGGCCGTTACCTGAAAAACCACTGATGAGTAGTCCGATAAATACGATGGCTTGCAGCCAGTGATAAAGACGAGTAGCGAGATCCCAAACTTTCATATGTGCGTTTCCAATAGGTTTAAATCGTTAAGTTGGAATTAATTTACACAACAATAGTTGCAATCGCAACTATTGTTGTGTAAATTTTAATTATCGCAACGGTGAAGCGAGCGATGCACAACTAATTAATTGAACCATCAAGGGAGCCACACATGAAAAAATCACTATTCACAACCGCATTACTTCTATCGGTCACGATGGGTTCAAGCATTGCTTATGCTAAATCTGAGCAAAGTTCGTACATGGAAGGTGGCGCTAATCATATTGAAAACAGACAAACAGCATTTTCAAATATTGAAGATGGTTTGAAGAAAGCGAACCGTTTGATCGATGGAAAAAATACCCATTGGGGGGAGCTAGACCAAGTGAGTAGTGAGTTAGTTGGCCACGGCGAAGTATTGAAAGCTTCGTTTCCTGCAGGAAGTCAGCAAGGAAGTAAGGCGTCGAAAGATATTTGGAGTAAGCCTGCGAAATTCAACAGTTTGATGGAGCAAATGGATGCTGGTTTTGTTGAGCTTTACGCTGCGTCCGTAAATCAAGATGCCGCTAGTGCCAAGAGTGCACTCAAAAAATCAGAAAAAACCTGTAAAAGTTGCCATCGCTCATACCGCTCACGCTGGTAAAGCAAGCCGAGTCGTTGCACCAATACATTTATTATTTTGTTATCGAAGTTGTTTAAGGATTTGATATGAAAAACACACTGAGTACTGTTCATCGAACTGCAGCTATTATGGCGACTTTGCTTATTTTTAGCTTTTTCACTAGCTCATTGTTGGTTGAGTTATTCGGCACTTTACATCAAGTGCTCGTGGTGAAAACAGCCATTCTATACGGGGTCGGAATACTGATTGTATTGATGGCTCTAACTGGGATAACGGGTGCGAAGCTAGCGCCTAATGTTAAAAAAGGCCCTATTGCCAGAAAGAAAAAACGTATGCCATTTGTAGCGATGAATGGCCTATTAATCCTGTTGCCAGCGGCTATTTACCTTCAGCATTTAGCCAGTGTGGGCCAGTTTGATGTCACCTTTTATAGTATTCAAGTGATTGAGCTTATAGCCGGTTTTATTAATTTATCATTAATGGTGATGAATATACGAGATGCTCGAACTTTAAAGCAGTCGCCTCGTTTAAAGGAAAGAAAAGTATAATTGAGTTTGTGGAAGCAAGCGTTAGTACAGCATGAACAAGCGTATGAAAATTAACCTGCTAAGCTTAGTTTGAGACCGATGTCCAAAACTAACCACTAGACTTATAATCAATACGGTATATTGGTCGTCATTAATCGATGAATCTAACTGGCTACTAATTTTATGAATATGAGTAAACTGTCAATTAAAACGAAAATTGCGATCCCTTTAATTGTTATTGTATTGGTCTTTTCTACTGTGACTGTTCTCAATGTGATCAAGTCAAACCAACAAGCAGCGATTAACCATGAGCTTAATAACGTCGTGCAACCAGTTCTGGATGACTTAGAGGATGCTTATAGAGATATCTACCAAGTGATTGCGGCTGCGCAAGGGGTTTTATTAGCAAAAGATGATGCGTCTATCCAGTACCAGGTTGGTGAGTTTAAGGATAACGCTTACAAAGCTGTCCCCCGCTTAGAGAGTGCGCAAAGTCTTTTTGATCACGGTGTGTTAGAT
>NZ_JAKJSW010000128.1:0-12633 GCF_050337375.1 Vibrio makurazakiensis
GAAATCATCTTTTGCCTGACGGCGTTGAGAGAGGCACTACCAGAACAAGCGGTAAGAACAAAAACAGCCAGTGAACCGATCACTAGCTGGTGAGAATACTTCATTTATACTCCTAAATGCCGAAGTTCGACTTCGGCATCACTTCATACTAATTAGTAAATACAAGCTTCTGTCATAGCTTGAGCAACAACAGGTCGCGCTGGCTCAGACAGTTCCGTCAATGGTAGACGTAGGTCACCATGAGTAATTAGACCTAACTTATGGACAGCCCATTTTACTGGGATAGGGTTTGATTCAACAAACAGGTTTTTATGTAATGGCATCAGCTTTTGATTAATTGCTTCAGCTTCTTCATAACGGCCATCTTTCGCAAGACGGAACATTGTCGCCATATCTTCAGCAGCAATATTATTCGTTACAGAGATAACACCATCACCACCACGCTTAACAAATTCTAAGCCTGTTAGGTCATCACCACTTAGTAAGATAAAATCTTCGCCACAAAGTTCACGGTGAATTGCAATTCTATCTAAATCACCTGTCGCATCTTTCAATGCAACAATATTATCGATCTTAGATAGGCGAGCAACCGTCTCTGGTAGTAAGTCTACCGCAGTACGACCCGGAACATTGTATAGGATCTGTGGAACATCGCTTGCTTCAGCAATCGCTTTGTAGTGTTGGTACAAACCTTCTTGAGTTGGTTTGTTGTAATAAGGAGTCACACTTAAACAGCCGACGATACCAGAGCCATTCAATAAACGGCTAAAAGTAACAGACTCGTGGGTCGCATTTGCGCCAGTGCCAGCAATGATTGGAATGCGGCCATCCGCGAACTCCACCATTTTATGAACAACTTTGACATGCTCTTCAACGGTTAATGTAGCAGACTCGCCAGTTGTACCTACGGCAACTAAGCCATCACTACCAGCAGTGACGTGATGATCTACCAGCTTTTTCAAGCTATCGTAATCAACTTCACCGTCCGGATTAAATGGCGTAACTAACGCAACGATACTTCCTGAAAACATGTCTATCTCCCTTAATTGATTCTTTTTGCATGGTACTGTAAGGCGATTGATAAACACAAGAGATTAAGCGGCTTACATAGTACAAATGGATGAAATTGTGCCGTATATTCGAAGCGTGACACCTATTGATATATACAACGCGATAATTGCACTGAGCGCCTTATTCTAAAAGCGTTAAGTACCATTATGTCAAATCTAAGTAATTTTGACTTTAGTGTTTATTGATACAAGGAATACCACAAAAAGCCAATTTGATGCACTTATTGTTCACAATATCTGTGCTACCATGCATGGAATTATGGAAAAAATAAAGAAGTGATTTTATGACTCAACATCTAGTAATCACAGCGGTAGGAACAGACCGCCCCGGAATATGCAATCAGGTGGTCAATCTAGTCACTCAATCGGGTTGCAATATCATTGATAGCCGCATCGCTCTATTTGGTGAAGAATTTACTCTCATCATGTTACTTTCTGGCAAAGCGAATAACATTACTCGTGTTGAAACTACCTTACCTTTACTTGGGCAAGAACATGATCTGATTACGATCATGAAAYGTACCTCACCACATGAGTTTGTTGATAACTCTTACACGCTTGAAGTTTTCGTTGAGTCTGACGATAAAGTTGGACTAACCGAAAAGTTTACGCAATTTTTTGCAAACCGAGATATTGGTTTAGCGTCTTTGAGCGCTCGTACTATTAATAAATCTAAAGTACAGCTAGAGAACGACCAATTCCACATTTCGATTACCGCATCTGTTCATGCGGATTGTAACTTGATGCAACTACAAGAAGAATTCAATGCGTTGTGTCAGGAGCTTGCAGTTCAAGGCTCGCTCAATTTCATCAAAAACAGTCTATAAAAAGGAAATATCATGAATACGCTGACAGCCGGCACTCCTGCACCAGCCTTTTCTCTACTTAACCAAGACGGCGAAACCGTTTCATTAGCCGATTTTGAAGGTAAAAAAGTTCTTTTTTACTTCTACCCAAAAGCAATGACTCCAGGCTGTATTGTACAAGCTGAAGGTCTACGTGATATCAAAACAGAATTAGACGCGCTCAACGTTGTCGTTCTTGGTGTCAGCATCGACCCAGTAAAACGTCTGCCTAACTTCATTACTAAAAAATCACTTAACTTTGATCTTCTTTCTGATGAAGATCATCAAGTTGCTGAACAGTTTGGTGTTTGGGGTGAGAAAAAATTCACCCTTGAATAATTTTTATGACATGACACCTTGATGAGTTTCTATGACATTCTATCTTTAATATGTGGGTAACATACTGAAGGTTGTTTTATGATAGAAGCACATGAAAAAAAACATTCTGATATCTATGATGACTACCGATTGCTATCCATAGAGGTAGATACATTAGCAAAGTTAAAAGTATCAGAGAGCATCAATGCTGACTCTGTAGAGGTGACTTATAGTCCCTACCTTTCTCCTTCCAATCTAGAATCTCGCCTCAAAAAAACAGACATTATCATTACGCCCGATGGGAATATTGTTTACCCACAATCTCTTTACCTCGTCTCAAAACTGCGTGGTGATGGGGCCGTCAAGGACACTGACTCAATTGCAAAGGGCTTATTAGCTTTTACTCGTTATTTAGATTCAACTCACCACCTTCAAGTCGATGAAGACGGTGATGAGATACCCCCTGAGTATTTAACATATAAAACCCTATCGAAGTATGAAGAAGAAGGTGCACCTTGGCGCTTTGCAGAACACCTTTTAGCAAACTGCCGTGCCAAACCAAACGCTACCGGTGACGAAGCATACTCGCTTACCTCTGCAAGAAACTATATGGGCGCTGTGATTGGCTTTTATAAGTGGATACAAAAATACGGTTACCTCAAAAATGATGATGAGCACATATTAACACACTTCAGTAAAGTTGAGAGTTACGAAGGTGTCAATCAGCACGACATGCTTGCTCATACCAAGTCTGGTTCAAGTCGAGCCTATGAAATATCAAACATCATGAAAATATTTCCCAAAAACGATCAAACGCCTGCTCATAAAAAGTTAAAACCTATGACGTTCGATCATAAAGGGCTGCTCTATCAGCATATAGATATTTTGCCAAAGCCTATGTGCTTAATGCTAAGACTGTGTGAGGAAGTTGGGCTTAGAGTTGATGAAGCCACCCACTTTCCTGCACACAATATTGGTCACAAAGACTTTAGTGAACTAGACGTGGTACCTGTTCACATTACTCAGACCAAAGGCAGTAAACCCCGTACTATTGAAATCCCTATCGCGCTCTATGAAGAATTAGAGCAATACAAAGAGAGCAAACAACGACAACAGAACCTTATCAGATGCAAAGAGCTGATTGATTCTAAAGAAGAGCGAGATTCCACTGATTACCTTTTCCTCTCTAATAAAGGACGACCTTACACAGCAAATACTCTGGAAGTGCATTTTGGCGTACTAAGAAAGCACATCCGAACGCTAGAACCTAGTTGGTACTACCGAGTTCACGATTTACGTTCAACTTATGCCACGCATTGGCTTTGGAGTGAATCTAAAAAGCGACAGGTTACCTATGACTTTCTGATGGATGAGTTAGCAAACCTAATGGGCCATGCAAGCACCTCAATGACTGAAAAGTACATTAAGTTCATGAATAAGCTTGATGACCAATTGAGAGTTGCAATGAGTAAGAACAACAAGATAAACGGGGGGTGGTAGTATGGCAAAAAGCCCACTAGCTAAAAACTCAAAAAACACCAGATACGTTAGAAATAGCAAAAATGTTATTTCGTTACGCCTGACTATCCCTTATAAGAACACCCGATTAAGAACAGTAAGAGAGTTTGATATCTCGCATTTATTGCACCTTGGCGCTAGGTGCGATAACGATAAAATTGAAAGCCGCGTACCTTACTTGAGAAGTTTCTGTAAAAAGTCCAAGCAATATGTTGATAATGGTAAATCAGTAACAACTGTCGTGAGCTATTATGAGAGCTTACGCACTTTCATTGCCTTTTGTGAAACTGTAAAAATCAACCCCTTTTCAGAAGAAGGTTATTTAAAATACGTGGGGAATGATGGTGAGTTAAGACATCAAATTAAAATATACCAACCATCAAGAAGACTGTGGGAAAGGAGCCACGGAGAGGAGCTTGGCATTAAGGAGACCACAGCAAGAGCTATAGCTTCAAACCTTCGCACTGCCCTTACATGGTGTGGATTACCCGCTGATTCATGGATAACCCAACACCGAGGGTTTGGTGGCGAAAATACACCACACAAAGGCTATTCTGATGTTGAGGAAAAAGTCCTTGTTACTCGCCTAAGTGAGTTGTTTTTCACGTTAGCCCCACAGCTCATCGCTGCAAAAAAAGACAACCTAACACTGCCTAACAAATTACCTGTTTTTATTGATTTGGGAGGATTTCAAGAAGTAATTTCAATTGAAACATCTCTGAAAGCACGATCACATAGAAATAGTCAAAGTGGCACATCTGTAAAACCTTCCGCTGCGTTTAACATGGTGATGGGGGCGGCTTATCACCTAATGTGCTTTTTCACATCATTGAACGATAGTGACATAACAGGTATCGCTCATCCAATTACGATTCATACTGATGCGCGGGATAAAAGCTTACAGGTGGTCAAAGTGTCGAGCTTTAAAGCACGAGCCAACAAAGAGGTAGATGCCGTTCTAACCAATCAGAGCTTCAATGTTGATAAGCGTGATGGTGTGAAGTTTATTAAAACCCTTGAGACACTTTCAGCGCTGTACGGCGGTGGCGAAGAAGGCTCAGAGTTACTATTCACTCTCAATAGCCTGGGGAAGAAAAGTAACGCGTTTAGTTTGGGTCAATTAAACCGAAACCTAGCAGTGGAACTAAACCTACTCTCACCCATTCGAGCATGCAGTCTCCCCTGGTTTCAAGAGCTGTTTTATAGCTATCGAAACCAACATGTTATCGAGCTTAGCAAAGAGACTAATGAGCTTGGTAGAGTCGTCGTGAGTAAAGTGACTCGCCCATGCTCAAAAACGAAAGCCGTACAAGGCGCAACCAATGCCGCCTACTGTATTTTATCGTGTTACACAGACTTGCCACTCAAAGGCATCTTACTGCCACTTTCCTACTCGGAAAAAGATTCCGATGCAAACATCCATGTTTCGCTGAAATACCGAAATGGAGAGAGCCATTACTTCTCTATTCCGGCTGCGGATAAGACGTTAATCCAAAATATCGAACAATTCGCCACAGAGTTAGCGGATAAACAACGATCTAAAATGTCTGAGCGATTGCTGCTTAAACGAGGTCATGAAGGACAAGCGTCTAAAGACTGGGCTGGAATTAGTCCTATCAGCTCTCAGCTAATGTTTACATGGTCAATTGAACCCAACGATTACTTTATTTCACTTCAATCAAGCCGTTGGAGAGAAACGACCAGCAACCAGGTTTACTCCGATAATGGCAAAGGCGGCGTTCAGAGTCTCCTTCAAAATCTTCTTCAAACCATTGATACGCATTATACCAATGGAGAGCCGAGACTTAACAAGGTCATCATTTCACAAGCCATGCAAGTCATGGATCTAATGGGCGAAGATACGAGTTTAGTGCAAGCGAAAGCAATGGTTGTGGCTAAACTTGGCATTACAATGCTGGCACATGATGAATGGAAAAAGAAACAAGAGACAGGAAGAGCTAAAACGAACCCAAATGGTATTTATTGTAATGGACAACAAAGCATTAAAGGCGGTAAAAACACGCAGCTTGAAACCAATAACGCAATGGGCTTGAAACTGCCTTGTACCGAGTACGATATGTGTCATAAATGTCAGTCAGCTAAGGCAGTTGATGAGGTTCAATCCATCTATAAACTTATCTCTTTCATTGATGTACTGAAAGAAGCATTAAACCAATACCCCAATGCAAAAGAGGAAGTCCATCAAAAAATAGTCGCGTTTGAGTTCACTCTGGACGGGGCTAGTCAAGATGTATACGAAGATGCTATGGCGTTGTTTAACAAAAAAGGCCTTCATCCACGCGTATCCTCTGACCACGCCATTTTAGCTTTATATCGTTAATTAGGAGTCTACCATGATAAAACTACCTAAGCATGACCTTAACCGACAAAAAGCTATCATTGATGCACAAAAAAACGTTGCCAACAACACAAACTACCTGAACGATGTCTTAAAGCCAGCGATTGAAAGTGGTGAATGGGATGAACTTGAAAGGCTAGATATTGGCTTTACCGTCACTGGCGAATCACTTGGTAAAATTGGTGATGATAATGCGTGGAGAAAACTCCAGTCTTTCTTTGAGCCCTATGCCACCAGTACCGTAACTCTAGACTTCTCGCTTCAAGGAAAAGTTATTGAGCGCAATCTCCGTAATCAACTAAAGGCGCTTGCTTTAAAAATGATGTGGCTATCACCTAGAGACTATTCTTTTTTAACCATTAAGGTCACTATCACTAACTTAAAAAAGCACGTTGTGCCTCTTTTAAGTGAAGGTCTCAATAGTTTTGAGTTTCTAGATTTTAACCGATTAGAGACTTGGGAGCTTACCGGTTTCACGGATATATATTTTGAAAGAGAGAAAACCTACGCAGCACTAAATAAGTTATACACAGAGGCAAAAGGCCTACCTTTTGAGGTTGCCCTAACGAAAAAATTGAACGCGTCAGACTTTGGCTTATCCTTTAAAGAAGCCAAGCAATACACGGTTATCCCTCAACGGTTATATTATTTGGGACTGCAAAAATCAGAAGCATTAGTTAACGATCTGTACCAGATCCGTGATGAGTTGGGCAAGCTATCAGATTACATTGCAAGCTACTTTGATAAGGTTTATCAAGGGTATGCCAACTATCTTGCTAGTGACGAGTCAAAATTAAAAAGTGGCGCTCGTAAGTGGCATTTATGCCCAACCAGAGAAGAGAACAAAGAAAGAGCCACTGCCTTTAAAGAGGCTTTTTTAGCGCTAGACTCCCCCACAGAAGTCAAAACTATTGAGCTACTCTTCGAACATGCCCCCGAAATAAAGAGTGAATACACAGACAAATTTCACCCTCATAAGACTTTAAGGATAGGAACAAGGAAAATAACAAACCTTAGGGGAGCTCGAGCACTTTTTACAGAGATCAACGGGGGCTGTATATGGGCATTGATGGCTCGAACAGGTATGCGTGGTGATGAAGTATTTCACCTTCATACTACGAATGGGTGGATAGAAGAAACCATATCCAACCAAGCCATCTATATTATTCAAGCTGACCTCTCAAAGACATCAAAAGGCCCTCAATCAAAGCAGGATGAGTTTGTCACAACAGAGATAGGGAAAAAGGCTTGTGAGATTTTACAGGCTTTACATGAGCCTCTTAGGATGCGCCACCCTAACAGTCAAACGTTCTTCCATAAAGTAAGAGGAGGAGTTGGTGCTGTTAGTAAGAAAGTAATCATTAGGTATTCTAAGTATTGGTTTGAAAGAGCGTTGGGTGAGAATCTTGCGCTGACCAAGGACGATGTGATTGATTTGAAGCTCTCCGACCCTAACCTATCGTATAATGTCGGTGATAATTATGAATTTTCAGGGCATCAGCTTCGGCGATCGTTTGCTTACTACCTTATCGGTTATGAGCTTTGTGCTTTTCCGCAGCTCAAACAGCAGTTCAGCCATGTGTCAATGGCGATGACAAGACATTACGCCAAGAACGCAAGCAAGTTCCAAAAAATAAGAAAGAAAAAAGAGAACTTAGCCCATCTCATTGATGAAGAAAGGGTTGCTCAAAAAGCGCAGGTGTACCTGAATATCTACAAGAAGCTGGCGAACAAAGAACGTGTCGCTGGCGGCAAGGGCAAAGAGTTTGCCAAAAACATGATGAAGGCTGAGCGTAACCTGTTTAAAGATAAAGTCGATGACGACATGCTCTCGCTCAACTACTGGAAAAAGCAAATCCGAGATCAAAAGCGCCACATTCACGCCGTCGCCCCCGGAGTTTACTGCACTTCAACAGGTTGTAGCCTACGTACACAAGTCAACCTATTAGAGTGTGTGGACTGTAAGAACGACTATATTGTTGATGCCGTTTTTGCCGAAGCGAAGCGCAAAGAAGCCGAAATTCATATGCTATGGGACATTGAGCATGATGAATTAACGCCTCAAACAGCGTCAGAAGTGTATATCAAAATCACGGCTGCTGAACGCATTATGAAAGACTTAGATATCAGCTATGAACCCGTTGTAATACCTCAAGAGGTTCAAGACCTGCTGATACCCTGCGGAGTGACTGCATAATGACACAAGCAACTAAGAATAAGCTCATAAACGCCCTAGAGCGACTGTTAGAGGGTAAACCCGAAAACCGAGAGCTAAGGAAGAAAGCCCGAGAAGGTAAGCTAAAAATCAATAACATTAGCGTCGAGAAAGAAGCGGGGCTTTCTGTTGGGGCATTACGCAGACATAAAGATGTTCAAGATATGGTTAAGAATAGGTCACTGGAGTTTCGTGTAGCACAAGATGATTTAAGCCAGTCACCTATTGATGTTTTACAGGCGGAAGTGAAACAGCTAAAAATCGACAAGACCCAAGCAAATAAGAAAAAAAAGGAGTACCTCGACCTCGCTAGAAGTCATGAAAAGGCACTAGCCATACAAGCAGCCAGCCATATAAAAATGGTTCAGGAACTCATGGATATGCTGCACGAAAGTCAGCGAGAGAAGGCAATGGACAAAGTCGTCAAAGCAAGGCCAGATAACCTTATCAAGGGAGATTTCAGGTAAGAGCATCCTGTTTAGTGTTATCACTAGACAGGACGCTGAATTATCGATAAAAATGCACACTCTAACGTAATAAAAATGCTCTAAAAAGGACGTGGCGAAGAACGCTACGCCAAATACCATTAATTGAGAAAGTAAGGACAAAACCAATGGCAATCGAAGCCGGACAAACCGCACCAGATTTTACCCTTAATGACCAAGACAATAACCCAGTGACGCTCTCTGAGCTTCAAGGAAAGAAAGTGCTGCTCTACTTCTACCCACGCGCTTCGACGCCTGGGTGTACCGTTCAGGCTCAAGGATTGCGTGACACGAAAGCTGAACTAGATGCCCACAACGTTGTTGTTCTTGGTTTAAGCCCAGACACCCCGAAAAAGCTGACCAACTTTATCAATAAGCAAGAGCTGAACTTCACTCTACTAGCCGATGAAGAACACGAAGTTTGTGAGAAGTACGGTGTTTGGCAACTTAAGAAATTCATGGGCCGTGAAAACATGGGCGTTGTAAGAACAAGCTTCCTAATTGATGAAGCTGGTAACCTTGAGCATGTATTTAACAAGTTCAAGACTAAAGACCATCATGAAGTCGTTCTAGACTACCTTAACAGCAAATAGTATTTAAAAGACAAATAGAGCCAGTACCCTTTCACTGGCTCGCGTTGCTAATCCTATTTCGGGCTAGTATTTTCACATGACTCTTCAATAAGCCGCGCCGTCACCTCAAGAACCTTCTGCTTATCCGTTTCAGAGAGCTTATTTAGATTCACAGCTAACTCCGCAGAAATCTCATCTTCACAAAAGAAGTAACTCAAAGGCACGCCAAGTTCATCTGCAATTGACTTTAACGTACTGATATCTGGTGTATGTTTCCCCTTTTCGTATTGATTCATTCTCGGGCTTGCGGAGCTTTCATCCATACCTATACTCACCCCCAAAGCTTTTTGGGAGAGTTTCGCTTTTTTGCGTGCTTCTTTAAGACGCTCAGGGATTGGGTTAGTAAATGACACTTATAGTTCATATCTCTGATCTCAAGATAACTAAGATTTTCTTAGTTTTACTGATTTTTGTATACTAAGCAATCCTTAGTTTTTGGTTGGTGTAATTTTGGAAATGAAACGGGCTCGAAGAATTAGTGCGGTCATGCACAAGTTATTGATAGAAAATGGGTTAGATGGATTCACCGTGCTAGAAGCGAGAGATTTGTGGCTATCCCTTGATAATGTGGACTCCAATTCTGCCGAAGCTCGCAAAAAGGTGTACCGAGCAATTTTTCACTTTGAAAAGAAAAGTTGGTTGCGAAGTGAGGGCTCAGGCCGGAAAAAACGTTACTTTCAAACGGAACAATTTAAAGAGTTACATAACAATGTAACTACAAATAACCAAGCGAATATAAAACCTAAAGTACCTATTCAAAACTATTCCATTTTGAGCAACGAACGTAACGAATATAAGGGCGAATTGGAAATAATACTTGGGGAGATTGACGAGTATCAGTCGATCGTATCTCGATTTCCTGAGCTAGAAAATAAACTGGCCCCTTTGCATCAAGAGGCTAAAGAACGTGCCGCTTTATTGCTCGGTAAAGTGAACGTTTTAACCAAGGTTCTTAATACTCTCTATGAAGGAAATGAGCCGTGTTAAGGGAATGGCAAAGTGAATGCTCTGACAGAGCGTTGGAAAAATATCAATCCAACTGCTCCCATTTCTTTTGCCAAGCTACACCTGGAGCAGGTAAGACAGTGCTTGCCGCTAATATTGCGTCAAGGCTGTTACAAAGTGACATGGTAGATCTTGTATTGTGCTTCTCACCATCGTTGACGGTTTCTGATGGTATAAAAAGAACCTTTTCGTCGATACTTAAGTGTACGTTTAATGGTGGCATGGGATCTATTGGACAATCTTTAACATACCAATCTATCCAATTCCTCAATGACGAGTTTTGGCAAACACTGCGGAATCACCGGGTCTTTGTTGTCTTTGATGAAATACACCATTGCTCTGGCTCTGAAGTCGAAAATGCGAACATTTGGGGGCAGCAAATTCTCACAAAGATTCAAGGGCTTGCTACTTTTACCCTCGCACTTTCAGGTACACCGTGGCGTTCAGACTCTTTACCCATTGTGATGGGGGAGTACAGCGACCAAGACGGACAACTTCTTGTCGATTACCAATACACTCTTAAACAAGCTATAGCTGATGGTGTTTGTAGAACGCCCAAAATCGTCTTGGTTGATAATGGACACTTGTCTGTTAGTAAGAGCGAAAAAGTCGAATCCTTTTCATCAATATTAGAGATGCTTAAACAAACAAAAGCATCCTACCAGAGTGTTATTCACAACCAAGAGGCGATGGAATATCTACTCGGTTTAGGATGTGAGCGGCTAGAAAAAGTACGTCTCAGATCGCCCAATGCCGGTGGGCTGATTGTTGCAGCCTCGGTTCAACATGCGCAAACAATCAAAGAGATACTATCTCAAAAGTTTGGGCAAACCGTTTCTATCGTCACTTATCGACATGAAGAACCGCTAGCAGAAATAGAGCGTTATCGACAAAGCGACGTACAATGGATTGTTAGTGTAGGTATGATCAGTGAGGGTACTGATATTCCGCGCCTTCAAGTATGTTGCCATATGAGTTCAGTCAAAACTGAATTGTATTTCAGGCAGGTGCTCGGACGAATACTTCGTGTGAATAATACAATAAACCAACAAGCGTGGTTATTCACCTTTGCTGAACAAAGTCTGATTGAATTTTCTGAAAGGATTGAACAGGATATTCCTGAGTCTCGTCTCTATTTAAGTATGGAGAAACCTATCGAAACAGAGTTCTCTGGTCGAGGGAATAGCTTAAGTATCGCGCTTCCGCTTGAGCCCCAAAACAGCGGGAGAACAACAGTATCTTGGGAAAGCAGTACAGAAAGTTCAAATCGTCTCTATGGAACATTAGGAATGTTTGATGAGCTTCGACTTGGGGCATTTAAGCAGAGAATCATTTCAGCCTTCTCTTCTATGTGAGCGGGGAAACTCTAGGCTACAATGATTAACTAAAGACACATTGGAGTGTCGAAATGAACTACTTTGCAGAGGACCCCTTCTAGGTAATGTAAACCTGGAGGGTAAATGAAACAGCTAAAACAGCAGTACCGAGAACGTATTAAATACCAGATCCAATATCTTGGGGGGCTTTATCCAAGCATTCGCAGTGGAACCCACAAACACTTTTCTACAAAGCAAGAAAAGAGCTATTACTTTCTTCACAGAATTGAATGTAGAGGGTACCCAATTAAGCTGCGCGCTGCCCGAGGAAAAGCGTTACCTAACCCATGGTTCGACTACCCGTCGTATGTGTATGACCTAGCAAAAAGTTGGAAGCATAACTCGAAGCGTCAAAAACAATACTACCTATAACCCATCAAAGCTCTCAATTCTTGAGAGCTTTTTTATACGAAACACTCTCCAGTCGAAGACTAACCAACGGTAGTACTATAGTCCAAATCAAACCTATGAAGTGGCCGATAGTGAACCCACCTCCGACTGTTCTGCCATTGCGAAAGAATTTGAAGAACTTTACTCAAGGAAAAAAGCAAATGGTGATCTCGAAATAGATTAGTCATTTTCTGACGACGCTCAATGGCAGTCCATCGACTCTTACCTTTCTCACCACTTGAAAATTAAGATCTTTCATCCTGAGTAAGAACAACAATACACCCTTTTTTTAGTGACTTTCTATTTGTGCAGCAATTAATGCCAAAGGGGCTTGATTACCAGCTAATATCGATAGTCAGTCCACGAAGGGTGGACATATACAGTAGTAAACTAAATCTAAGATATTGATTTAGTTTACTT
>NZ_JAKJSW010000129.1:0-12863 GCF_050337375.1 Vibrio makurazakiensis
GTTAAATACACTCCAAGCATAAAGGATGCCTAGACACAGGTTGATACAGAAACCTGCTAGAAGGATGCGCATTGCTTTATCAATCTTGCTCATTTTCATTCTCAGTTTTGTCGTTATCGAATACAGAGATATTCAGATAATGACGGGTTAGTGTGATGGTTTTCTCAAAATAAGTTTGCGTTTATCAACAGATGCCGCAAAAGAGCGCGGATTATAACCAATATAAATGTGATTGGAATCTCTTTTTAGGGCAATTATGGAATTAATTTTACTGTGTTAAATAAATGTTTTCATGAGGTTGTGTTGATGTGTTGGATCGATGTTGAGACTGTTAACTAATCACCGAAAGCCCTGATAAAACGGGCTTTCGGTGAAAGAATTGCCATTCTGGTCAGATCAGTGTGCATTGATCACAATGTGTCAAAAATATTCAAAATATTTTCAAGGTTAATTTTATGTAACAAAATAACTCATTTTCAGAAGTTGATAAGAAGATGCCAGTAATCGCGGTATTTCTGCAAAAAGCATTTGTTAATACCTTGTAAATTGGAATGGGTTGATTGTTTTTTGTACATATCTTGTTGCTTTTTTGCTCTTGAAAAGTTCCAAAAAACAAGGAGAATAGCCCGCAAAATGAGATTGCAAATATGAAAGGATGCATTTCTAGATTTAATGTGAGGCTAATATGATCAAATTAATTTTAATTTTAGTGCTGTCAGTTTCTGGTGGTTTCGCAGCAGCCGACCATCTACATTCTTTTCTTCTTGGCTTATACTTGATCATCCATTTCACATACAAAAAATACATTGCGATACAGCCTGAACCGACCCCTAAAAAGAAATGCAGCATTCCCAGAATTCCAATTGCAATGATTGCAGCACTTTCCTTAGCAGTAACCATTGAGTCTATGAAAAGTTATCTCTATGAACCTAGAGTAACTTGAGTTCTTCACAACCTACCGTGCTGTGGAGCTATCATCATATCGTGGGCGAGTACAAATAAGTGTAATAGTGATAATTTGATTATTTAATACAGATTGCACTAAGGCGAGGTGTGCAGACACTATTTACTTTGATTTGTTAGTTCAATTATTTTTTCATGAAGCCAATCTGTAAAAGGGTGGTTTCGGTTCGCTTGATGGGTGAATAGCGAAAACTGGCGCCTGAACGTATCCTTTCGAAGTTCAGGAGGAAGATCTAAATATCGATATTCTTCATCTAACATTGGTATACACTTTGTGGATGTTATGCATATAAAGTCGCTATTTTTTACGACATCGAGCATTAAGCTGATGTTATTGCTTCTTATACTTATATGTTTATTTAAGTCATACTTTTTGATTAGCATTTCGGCTTTGGTCGGTTGTATATATCCCGGAATGACGTTGGCACACAGTGAATACTGCAGCACTTCATTCAATGAATTACTAACTATTGGATGGCCTGTTCTCATCACAAGCATAAACTTATCGTCGCCCAGTTCCCTTTCACACAGTGTTTTGTTGGTGTCCATAGGTAGATAACTAACGCCCCAGGCTTTTCTCGTTGTTTCTAAAGCTTTAGCTGTGTCGTTTACCCAGGGGGTGCACTGTACCGTCAAGTTTGGTGCTAATGATGTTAGCTCTGTAAGTAAAGGAGAGCCAACACAAACCATTAAAGGCGATGGGAGCATGAGTTGAATTTCACCTTTGAAGTCTCTTATATCCCAGCTTTCTTTAGAGATACTTAAATTATCAAGCTGTTCTAAGAGTGGGGGCAAAGATTCAATCAAGAGCAGACATTTAGGTGTCGGTTCCAAATTATTCTTATTTCGAATGAATAGGTCATCATCAAATTGGTCTCTAAGTTTTTTGAGCATAACGCTGACGGTTGGTTGACTAACGTTCATCACTTTGGCTGCAGTTACGGTCTGTCGAGTTTCATTAAGAATCAAGATGAGACGAAGCAAATTTAGGTCAGCAATCATTTGAGTTCCAATCTGTATTGGTAGGGCGGGCGTCTGTTAAGACTAACTCATAGGTGTTGAATCTTAAACTTCAGTAGGCTTTATTAACAACTGAAATGTCTAATTGAATACGTAATTATCCCAAATGAAAATGGCTTTAAAAGTTATATAAAGCCAGCATGGAAAACTTGTTTCACTTTTTATTGTTTGTTGCTCTGGAAGGGGAGGTGTTCACCGAAGGTAGTGCAAATATTCCAACGGTGAATTCTGACTCTGAACTTGTTTCAGATGTAGGTGTTATCTGAGGCTTTGGGCATTGACTAAGTCGCCGCCATTAATCGCTTGTAGTTTTTGGTCGTTGCCATTGCCCTGGATGATTGAGCGACATGCAGTCCAATGTATCTGGAAGTTAGTGCCCAGCTTGCCTCTTATACCATTGATAATATTAGACAGCCTTACAGCTTGGTTATTTCTAGTGAAGAAAAGATAGTCCCCACCAGGTAAGGTAAACAAAATACCATCGACTAATTCCTGGCGAGAGCCCATTCCTTTCGTTTGCCACTTTTTCGTTTTATTTACATCACTATAAGACGCCATATCWCCACATAAGTAATGCTCTTTTACTGAGATCCCTGCCGGTGTTACTTTCCATTCTTCGTCCGTAGACGTGATTTTGTAGGCTTTTGGGCCGCCATCAACGACAGCTGCTGTTTTTCTTCCATCCAGCATTTGCCCATCTTTAACATATGTTTGCAAAGGAACTGACAGTTTGATTGTATCTTGTGCGTCCATGAAGCCGTGACCGATCAAATATACGTCTTGCATTTATTACTTCTCCATTTGTAATAGCGTTGAATTTATATAACCGTCTTTATGGAATAAGCATAATGCGCTTTCGTATGTGTTCAGTATTTGTCTGGCGGATTTTTATTCAAATAGTGACATATGCCCAAAATGTAAAAGTAAACGTGTATGGAGGACACGTTGATAAGGGGTCATCTTCCATAATCTCCGGCTTTATGATTGTCGACGTAGTGTGCTACTGCCGCTGTAAGGGCGATGAGTATATAAAGAGGCCAAGTGAAGCCTTGGGTTAAGAAAGTGCCTGAGACGCAGAAAGATGCCATACCAACAAAGTTACCTTCACTGATAGCTTTAATGGTTGGGGAGAATTTAGTTGGGTTGGCTGATACGGTATTCAATGAATTTCGTGATGACTTAAAAGTAATGATCACCATGCTTAAAAATACAAATAGCCCTAGAAATCCGGTCTCTGCCAATACACCAAACCAAGTACTGTGAACGGCGTGATTGAGACCGTCCCAAAAAGTGCTATAGAAGAAGTAATTGAAGAAAAAGTTATTYATGCCTACACCTGTTAATGGGTTATCTAGTGCCATCCCAATTGCGGCATCCCACGCGTGTATTCGGCCCATTGCAGATTCATCAATCCCATCCTCGGCTGCACCGCCTGATTTCCTTCCACTAACGCCCGCAACTGTAAATAATACTAAAGCACATAGTGCACCAGCACTAAACAGCAATACCTTGGATTTGACTCTGCGATATGCGATGAGCCCAAGTACCGACAAGATACCAAGTAATCCCCCTCGGCTTTGAGTCGCAATGATTGCCCAGAATAGTGTTATGGCTGCTATCAACCCTAGAAGGCGTAACGGGAGGCTAGTCCCTTTTGTGATTAATAATGAAATCGCAAACGAGAACGGAAAGAGCAATACGAGTGCAAGATCATTTGGATCCCCCAGTACTGAACCAAAGTCTCGGCCAATCGTGACTCGTGTTTCTTCGACTAAACCTATCCCATTCATTTTATTAGAGATCGCCACAGTACCAACCGCAACGCCACTGATGGTCACCATTATCAATGCCAGCTTGAAATGTTTTACTTCGGTAAGTAGCCAAGACAGTAGGGGGGTCATGATGCCTATTTTTACGTAGATTGATTTGAAGTAGTTCATTGCTTCAGCTCTGTTAGCCGCGAACACGATTCCGATGAGCACTAACATAAAAAATATGAAGAACGCGGTCATTTCAGGACGCTTATAAGGCTTTATTTTTTGGCTAATGATGATGTGCCAAAGTAGCGTTGAGATGGTAGCAAGTGACAGCATGAAAGGGATGTGGAGAGAGTATAAAGCGGGTATTGCCTCATGAATTCTAAAGAATGAAAACACAATGAACATGAGTCCGATAGGCACAGGAAAGTGCAGGGTGAATAAGATTCCGATTGGAATGATACCCATTGCAACAGCAATGATCGGGTGTGGAATAAAATACCAGGCGAAGCCGATTAAGCCACACAGTAAAATGGATAAGAAACGTGTGTAAGCTCCAGCTTTGATAGACCTTATTGGTTCTGTTGTTTGCATAGTCACTTTGCCATTAAAACGTATAGTTAGTTAACAGCAAGTACTACGCCAACGTTGGTTGTAATTAACGTGTTGATTTTATGATGATTTTTTAGTTCAAACTCAAAAGTCTCAAATTGACTTGCAACTTGATACTGTCAGGCATGTGTAGTTTACGACTTTAAATTGTTGAACTGGTGAGTTTTAACACTTGTAGCGCCATTTAATTATTCTACTTTTTCTTTTTGCCAACGCCCCCCTAAAAATCCGCTGTATGCGCGTGTCTCTTTGTTATTTATCGTCATTATGAAACAAGAATTTCCTACCTTTAATTCTCTACTAATACGAATAAACGCATGTGACCTAATTCAAAGAAAACAACAAAACTAACAAGGTTACTTTTCCTTGTATTTATAGCTATAAATCGCTAAGTAACTGATAAATAAGTTAATGAGTTATGTTACTTTCAAACCTGCTGGTGTCGGTTGTTAATGGTTGTGAATTAAGTTTTTCTTTTAAAAACAATGGCTTGAAATTATTCGCCGTTCTGTATGTTAGAAACTATCACTCTTGTTGGTTTTTGTGAGCAAGGTCGTTTTCATACAGATAAACACTATGTAAGGTAATCGTAACTGGTGTGAAGCACTTGTTATTCGTAAGTGAGCTTTCCATGGGAAGTTGTCAAAAGGAAGGACCAAAGTTAATGACTTTACCAAGCAACATTATTACAACGACGAAGAATCGGCTGAACAAAGCCAATCAATTATGTGTCGGGATTTTAACTGCATTACTTATCTTAGATGTTTGGCTAGGGGTGCTTGATCGTTACTTGCTCAAGCTACAACTTGTTTGGGTTGAAGAGATGGCGCGTTACATCATGATTTGGGCGATTTTAATGGCGGTACCTTGCTGTACTGCTGGGCGTGAACATATGGGACTAGAGTTTGTGACCAAACGTTTTCCTATGATGACACAACGCATCATCAAGCTTTTCGTTGGGGCACTAACCACTGCATTTTTCGCATACATTGCGTATCTCGGTTACGCCTTTGCAGAAAAAGGGGCTAATCAGCTATCCACCGTATTTGCTATGCCGATGTCTTATGCCTATGCCGCTATTCCTGTGACTTTTGCATTATCTGCTTTTCAGTCATTCCTTGTATGGCTAGAAGATATATACGCCTTCAAATTGAGTTTTTCTAATACCTCTGTTTCGATTCAAGGAGAGCAATCATGATTGGTATTCTATTCGCAGCATTAATGTTGCTTGGCGCTCCAATAGCTATTGCTTTAGGGGTGGCGGGTTTAGTCGGGATGCACGACATTGGTGGAGCTCACTTTGCTTCATTGGCTCCGAGTAAAATCTTTAACGGCTTAAACATATTCCCGTTTCTAGCTATGCCATTTTTCATCCTAGCGGGTGAAATTATGAACCACACTGGTATTACAAACCGACTTGTTTACTTGTCTGAAGCCTTGGTAGGTCACTTCCGTGGTGGTTTAGCTCAGTCAAACATGGTCGCTTCGGTATTCTTCTCTGGTATTACAGGATCGGCAACAGCTGATGCTGCAGCCTTTGGTCGTACGCTTGTTCCTGCAATGGTTAAGCAGGGGTATAGCAAAGATTATGCATGCGCGGTAACTGCTGCGGGTTCTATCATTGGTCCTACGATCCCACCTTCAGGTTTGATGGTTGTTTACGGCYCGCTAATGGGCGTATCGATTSGTGGTTTGTTTGCAACAGGTATTCTACCAGGCATCTTGGTATGTCTAGTGTGTATGGCAATTATTGCAGCGATGGGTAAGCGTAAAAATCTGCCTAAGATGAGCCAAAGAGCATCACTTAAAGAAGTATTGGATCACTTTAAGAATTCGGCGCTTGCTCTACTTATGCCTCTTATTATTCTTGGTGGCATTGTTTTCGGGATTGTAACCCCGACAGAAGCTGCTTCGATTGCTGTCGCTTACGCATTGATTATTGGTACGTTCATCTACCGTAACCTATCGATTAAAGCGCTGTACAAGATGATAGTGCGTACTTCGCAAATTTCAGCAGTAATCTACCTAATCATTGGTTCAGCTTCGATTCTTGGCTGGTGGTTGAGCTTTAATCAAATTCCACAAATGATTGCAGATATGTTCATCACTTTATCTGACAATCCAAACGTAATTCTTGCGTTGATCATCGTGTTGCTTCTAACAGTGGGCATGATCATGGACATCAACGTGATGCTAGTTATTTTGGCGCCAATTCTAGTCCCATTAACGGCTGAAATTGGTATGGATCCTCTGCACGCTGGCATCGTATTTATCTTGGCGTTGAACATCTCCTTGATGACACCTCCAATAGGCGCATGTTTGTTTGTTCTCTCCTCCGTTACTGGAGCCAAAATAGAGGGAATTTCGAAAGAGTTAATGCCATTCCTGATCGGTCAATTAATTCTACTGTTCGCAATTGCTTTCTTCCCTGACATTGTTTTGTTCATACCACGACTACTTGGGTATTAACTGAAAACAAACAGGTCGTTGAATACTAAATACCGGGAGGGCTCCCCCCAGAGCCCCACCTTTATAAAGATGTAATAACTGAAACACCCTATAAAACAAAGATAATTCATAGTAATGGAGTCAATATGAAAACTTTAACGAAAACTCTTGTTGCCGCTGCTCTTGCTGCTAGTTTTGTTACTGCCCCTTTTGCGATGGCTGAAAAAGTCCTACGTATCGGTCACGATAACAAAGCAGACATTATGGAAAACCCTGCACACGCGTTTACTGGTGTATTTAAAAACATCGTAGAAACGGCAACAAACGGCGAAATCAAAGTTCAAGTATTTCCAAGCAACCAGCTAGGTAATGCGAAAGAGCATATTCAAATGGTTCGTGACGGTCAGCTGCAAGGTACGCTTTCACCTGTTGGTCCGCTAGCAGGTTACTACCCACGAATTGGTGTGCTTGATGTTCCATTTGCATTTGATAACAACGCGTCAACGTATGAAGTACTTGATGGTGAGTTTGGTACTGCTCTAGCTCGTGATATCGAAGCTGAAATGAAAGACGTAAAAGTTCTTGGTTTCCCTGATACAGGCGGTTTCTTCTCTGTAACTAACTCGAAGCGCCCAATTGAAAACTTGGAAGATTTCGAAGGCCTACGTATCCGAACTATGACACTGCCAACACACCAAAAGATCATCCAATCTTTAGGTGCAGAGGCATACCCACTATCATGGGGTGAGGTGTACTCTTCACTACAAACAGGCGTAATTGACGGTCAAATGAACCCAGTACCAACGGTTTCTTTTGCGAAGTTTAACGAAGTTCAGAAATACCTAACGTTGACTAACCACTTATTTGCACCGTACACGTTTATGGTCAACAAAGACTTCTACGATGGCCTAACAGAAAGTGAGAAGAAGATTGTTGCAGACGCGGTAGAAATCGCTCTAAGTGCTAACCGTGGTTTGTCTCGTCTAATTGAAGCTTCTGATGACCGTGGTCTTGCTGGTCTGAAGAAAAAGATGAAGATCAACTCTCTGACTAACGAGCAACGTGACAGTATGCGTCAAGCGACTCAGCCTGGTGTTAAAAAGTACGTTCGTGAAACTCACGGCGAGAAAGGTTCAGAGCTGCTAGATCTATTCTTGAGTGAAGTTGAAAAAGCGAACAACTCGACTTACCTACAGTAACTACGACTGTAATAGCTCACTAGTTTTAAAGCTCTGACCTAGGTCGGAGCTTTAATTTATGAAAATTAGAGGGTTAGCTTTGATCACACAGTAATAAGTTTTATCTATATAACGGTACGTTTGTATAGCCGATTTATGGTTTTATTCATGCCATGAACTAACCTTAAAGTGCTATTAAAACAATAAGGTTGATATGGATATGAAACAGCTAAATAAAATGGCGCTAGCAGTGGGTTGTGCTTGCGTCGCGATGTCAGCTCAGGCTGCTAACCACGTGGCTGACGGGCGTGGTAATGCGATGGGTAATACAGGGGTGGCTTCGGCCGATTATCTTGTTGCACCTTTTTATAATCCGGCTCTAGGTTCGAATGCTAGAGAAAGTGATAAGTTTGGCCTGTTAATCCCAGCGATTGGTATAAGGGTTAGGGATAAAGATGAGTCGTTAGAAACGATTGATGATTTGCAGGATTCGATCAGTGGCTTTGAAAATAATCCCACCCCGGCTATAGAAGCCGAACTGAATCGCTATATGGATGAATTGACGAATAACTCGCCAATTACAGTGACCGGAGGGGCTGGGATTGCCGTTGCGATTCCATTGAAACAAGTGTCTGCCAATATATTTACCCGCGGCTATGTTGAATTAATCGCTTTGTCAGATATAGCAAGTTATACCGATGCAGGTATCAATACTACTGAAGACAGATATAACGCTTCTACGGTATCCATGGCTGCGTTTGGTTACACTGAAATAGGGGTCTCTTTTGCTAAAGAGTTTGTTATTGAAAATCAGCGTGTTTCATTTGGTATATCACCAAAATTCCAAGAGTTGACGACTTACTCGGCAAGCTCAACGATAGAAACGTTTGATTTGGATGACTATGACCAATCTGAAATTTCCGAAAATGCATTTAACTTCGATCTTGGTGCGGTTTGGTATCGCGATAATTACCGAGTCGGATTAGCGATAAAAGATGTATTGGCACAGGAAGTGAGATTTTCACAGGGTAATACCGGTGTATATAAGTTAAATRCTCAAGCGAGCTTGGGCTTTGCTTATTCCCATGAATTTTTTACCTTGGCTGCAGATGCTGATTTAACCAGCCAAGAGCGTTTTACCAATGTTAATGATGATACCCAGTTTATCCGTTTTGGTGTCGAAGGGGATGCCTGGGGCTGGGCTCAATTAAGAGCGGGTTACGAAATCGATATTGAAGATACAGTCGATAACGCTTTTACTGCAGGTATAGGTATCAGCCCTTGGGACGTTGTTAGCCTTGACCTTGCAGGTACTTACGCCGGTGACAACCAGTTCGGTGCTTCGGGGAATCTAGCATTTACGTTTTGATGTAAATCGTTATTCATAAAGCCATATAAAAAGTCCCCATATCAGGGGGCTTTTTATATGGACGTAATATTTCAATATAACAACAAAGGAAGAGGGTAATAATTTGGATATCGCACAGTGGGTTGGTTTTGGAAGTTTTACGTTAGGTGTGTTGTCGTTTTGGCAAAAAGATGACCATAAGCTCAAACTGTATATGCTGGCCTTTTATTCTGTTCATACACTACATTTCTTACTGCTAGGCAGTATGACTTCAGCTTTTTCGACGAGTTTGTCGTTAGTTCGAACAGGTATCGCGATTAAATATTCAGGCAAATTATTATGTTGGCTGACGATTTTAGTCTTGGTGAGCGTAGGTACTTACCTAGCATCTAGTTGGGTACAAATTTTTGCGATTCTTGGTACGACAATTGGCACTTATTCTATCTTCAACTTGAAAGGAATACCGCTAAGGTTCGGAATGTTATGCGGTGCTCTATGTTGGCTGACTAACAATATTTTGATGGGATCAATCGGAGGCATCCTGTTGGAGAGCACATTAATTGTCATGAATCTCATCACATCATTTCGTATTTATCGCTCTGAACGAGCCCTTTCCGAGCCTTCAACTTAGGTAACGGCTCTCAATGAGCCGACATTTTCATGTGAATTTCACTCAAATCGGTGAATAACTGACCGCGCGAACGATTGCCTAAAAATATGTGATGAAAGTCTCGTTTATTTATCTATACTTCTTTTCCGGTTCTAAGCCGGTGCTTAGCCCAATACAAGCCGTCACATGGATATGTGAATGACCCCACGGACCGGACCAGCTGCGTTCCAATGCTTGTRTAAGGTGATTTTTACATGAACAACTTGTTGTTATTAGCTACGTCGCGAAGCGCTCTGCTCGCGGTTCTTTGTCCTGCTCCTTTAGCGTCATTCGCTTTTTTGATGCTTTCTTTATAAGGGTTTAACGGACATATCATGAATATTTTATTTGGTTTAGTCGGCGTTATTGCGCTGATGGCTTGCGCATACCTGCTATCTGAAAGCCGCTCTGCAATTCGATGGAAAACAGTGCTAAGAGCATTACTTCTTCAAGTCTCTTTTGCTGCTCTAGTGTTGTATTTCCCTTGGGGTCAACTTGCCTTAACAAGTTTAAGTAATGGCGTTTCTAGCCTACTAGGCTTTGCTGATGCTGGTATCGCCTTCTTATTTGGCGACCTCGCGAATACTGGCTTCATTTTTGCTATTCGCGTACTACCAATCATTATCTTCTTTAGTGCTCTAATTTCAGCGCTTTACTACCTCGGTATTATGCAAAAAGTCATCCAAATTTTGGGTGGTGCAGTGCAAAAACTGTTAGGTACAAGTAAAGCAGAGTCTTTGGTTGCTACGGGTAATATCTTCTTATCGCAAGGTGAGTCTCCGCTGCTTATTCGCCCATTTTTAGCAACAATGACGCGTTCTGAGCTATTTGCGGTTATGGCTGGTGGTATGGCATCAGTTGCCGGTAGTGTTTTAGGTGGTTACGCAGGCCTAGGCGTAGAGCTGAAATACCTGATTGCAGCAAGTTTTATGGCAGCTCCAGGCAGTTTGATGATGGCGAAAATTATTGTCCCTGAGCGTGGTGTACCATGTGACTATGACAATATTGAGTTAGATAAAGCAGATCAAAGTAACGTCATTGATGCTCTTGCGAGCGGTGCGATGAACGGTATGAAAGTGGCTGTTGCAGTCGGTACGATGTTAATTGCATTCGTGAGTGTCATTGCGATGGTTAACACTGGACTAGAAAATGCTGCTGAAATGTTTGGAATGAGTGGTATTACTCTACAAGCTATTTTTGGTTACTTATTTGCTCCGCTAGCTTGGTTGATTGGTATTCCTAGTCATGAAGTACTAATGGCTGGCTCATACATTGGTCAAAAAGTGGTGATGAATGAGTTCGTAGCGTTTATCGACTTCGTTGAAAACAAAGCGCTGCTATCTGAGCATAGCCAAGTGATCATTACGTTTGCACTATGTGGTTTTGCCAACATTGGTTCTATCGCGATTCAGCTTGGTTCTATTGGTGTCATCGCACCTGAGCGCCGTTCTGAAGTGGCGAACTTAGGTTTGAAAGCGGTTGCTGCTGGCACCCTGGCAAACTTAATGAGTGCATGCCTAGCGGGTATTTTTATTCTGCTATAGATCGTACTTACATAGCGCAGCTCTCTTTAAGGTATTTTTAGAGTACCTATGAACTGCGAAATATTAAGGTATACAACGATGGCTTCTGTCGGTGTATACCTTTTTAGTTTAAAGAGCGTAAATTGTCCTTTCTCCCTTTTAACCTACTGGGCAAAATCACTGTCTAAGAACTTTCATATTATTGAACTGATTCAACTGAATTAGTTCTGAAAAAGGCATAGGTTTATAGAAATAGAATCCTTGAACAATAGAAACCCCTTGCTCAGAAATAAAGTCCAATTCACTTTGCTCTTCAACACCCTCAACAACAACACTCGCTCCGCCAACTTTGACTAGCTGACAGGTTAACCTGAAAACTTCCTGGCCTTTTTCGGTTGAGAGATTTAGCACAAATGAGCGATCAATTTTCACCTTGTCGAACTCAAATTTGCACAAATGTCCTAGTGATGAAAAACCTGAGCCAAAGTCATCCAGTGCAATGGTAATGCCCATTGCTCTTAAGCTATCCACAACTATTTTGGTTTTATGCTCATCTTTAACTAGTACATCTTCGGTGATTTCTAGTTCTACTTGGTTCACATTTATTTTGCTTTGGCCCAATAGTTTTTTGACGTGTAAATCAAAGTTATTAATGAGCAAAGTATCAGGAGATATATTGATCGATATCTTAAAATTGGGTTCTTCACAGAATATTTCCATTTCGGACAACGTTTTTTCGATCACCCACAAATCTAATTCCTGCATAAGGTCTAAGCGTGAAAATGCGGTTAGAAAGTAGGGAGGGGTAATGACCCCAGTTTCACTTTTATGTCTAATAAGAGCCTCAACGCCGATCACTCGTTGGGTTTGAATATCATATTGTGGCTGGTAGTAGAGTATGAATTCTCCAGTATCTCTTAGCTTTGTAAGTAGTTTTTGTGCTGAAATATTATTAGAGAGCTGAGGAACAAATGCACTGATACTTTGTGTCGAAAGGTCGTGCTGAGGTTCGTTTGTAAAGGCTTTTGAAACTGAGTTTGAAAAGATATTACTTACTGTGCCAAAGTCTTCCATTTGCTTTAAAAATGGACGATAAGCCAAGACACCCAAAATTATAATGACGAGCTGAAGCAGTGCACCTTCCACTGAATTTCCTGTCCCTATGTAGCCACTAACCAAAGGAGGAGTCATCCAACTCATGACTTCTGATACTGGAGGRACCCAGCCAATATAAGTTGCGAAATAGGCAATAACTAAACTGAAAACCGGAACGAGTAAAAAAGGAATGATGAGTATTGGATTGAACATAATTGGCAAGCCGTAGATGACGGGTTCATTGATGTTAAAAATACTCAAAATCAACAC
>NZ_JAKJSW010000130.1:0-12436 GCF_050337375.1 Vibrio makurazakiensis
GTGATGGTAGGTTACACAGTATGGGTGTTCAGACTAGATGAATTTAAGCCGTTTTCTCCTTGGCTAAACACTAAAGAATATTCGTTTAAATTGATGAATCCATTATTGCTTATGGGGTTACCAATCGCTGTAGCGGCGCTGCTAGAGCATGGGTTGATTTATGGTGGCACTTTAATGGCAGGGACGATAAGTATAGCGTCTCTGGCGCTACATCAAATTCTATTACAGTGTTTAAGTTTTACATGGAATTTCAACTTTGGCTTTTCGCAAGCTGCAGCAATTTTAGTTGGGCGAGATTATGGTTCGCAAAATTTTGAGGGGATTAAACGTACCTCAWTACAAAGCTTTTATTTAGTCAGTATTTTGAGTGTGGCCTTATCAGCTATTTTCATTATTTGGCCAGAGGCTATCGCGAGCTTATTTAATTTAGAAGAAGGGTCGCCCGGCATGTCATCTTTACTGGCGTCTGTGATTTGGGTTGTAGCATTATGTTTCATCGTGGATGCTTGGCAGTTACTGGCGATTAACTTGTTACGTGGTATGAAGATTGTGTCGATGCCTACGGTAATGACAGCGATTGGTTACTGGGTATTTGGCTTGCCTGCTGCTTGGTACCTAATGCCAGAGTTTGAACTAGCTGGTATCTGGGGTGGTATTGGTATTGGCCTTGGCGTAACTGGCATCCTTTTATTACTTCACTTGATGATTGTTATTCGAAAGCACAATGCTGGTGGTCTTATCCCAAAGGAGACGAATAAAATGTCATCTACATGTGCTGCTCAATAGCTTGCTCTCTATAGTTCTATAACTTTTCTGTAGTCGTGTGAATCCGGTTTCTCAACGAGTTTCCGAACGATGTGAGTGCTTAACAAATAGTGTCTATAGAAATTGTTTTAAATACCAGAGGCACTGGCTTTGTGAGTTTTAGAACTGTAACTCATGAGTTAACACTTATACTGTTAATTGATGAAAGTTGGCGCTTATCATTTGCTCGGTTTATGGTGCGAAATTAGCTAGTGGTTTTGATTGTTTGAGCTTTAGTCACATAGTAACATCGCCGCCAGTACCAAGGTGGAGAGCTAAAAGAGCATGAAGAGAAGTATAGTATTGCCGACATTAGCCGTCGGGCTTGCTGTATTGCTGGCGGTGACGCTAGGCATTTTGCTGCTTGGTACTGACCTACTTGATGGAAAGTCAAATGACTCAAACAGCGGGGTTATACAAGCTCCGTCTTATCATCCAGAACAAGACTTATCCCAGTCAGAATCTGGCAGAGCGCTGATAAAAATCAGAGCATTGTCGAAGACGAATATTGAGTTGGCTTCACTTAAACTTGCGGAATTTGAATCGCAATCTGGCCTTAACCTTTCCCCACTTGAAAACAGTTACCGATTACTTACCCTGCGTACCATTGCTCACAAAAAAAGAGAGACAGCAGAGGAGAAAGAATTAGGCCTTCGACTTCACGACTTAGCGTATAAATCCCAGTTCGGCTGGCTTAAAACAACGTTGATGATAGACGACTCCATAGCCCAAACTCGTAGTGGAAAGCTTGAACAAGGTGAATCATTGATCGTTAAAGCCATTGAGATGGCTAAGCAAAATAACGTCGAATACCTCCTTCCACGAGCTTATAACGTGGCAGGTTATATCAATAATGCTTCTAACCAGCTTATAGAGGCACAGCATTACTTCCGCCTTGGGATTAAAGCGGCTAAGCGACTGAATGATATCCATTATAGTAGTACTATCCACAATAATTTAGCGCTGCTCTACCTACATATAGAGAAGTGGCATAAAGCGTTAGAGTATCTAGAAAAAGCACGAGAATTGGAGCTGAAAGCCGATACTCTTGATCGCTATACATTACAAACAATTTTACTCAATGAAGCTTTTGTCTATAACCGACTTGAAATGAAAGAAGAGTCGCTGCAAGCGTACACCGAATCTCTTGAATATTTTGATGCTGCTACTGCGTCTGTGCGTCGATCAATTATAAAATTTAAGGGCGACGCCGAAATGTCGTTGTTGCTTGAGAAGTTCGTGGAAGCGAGTCAATCAACGCTCATGTGTATAGACCTACCAGAGGCGAGAAACTACCCGCTGGAATTTGGGCAATGCCAACTGCTTAGATCAAAAGCGATGTTAGAGCTTGGCTATGCAGAAGAAGCATTAGCGTGGGTCGATGAAAGTATTTCTACCTTTAAATCCATCAAACATGATCGTTGGCAGATCAGAGCCTTCAAGCATAAAGCCAAGATATATGAAGAGTTAGGCGAACCACAATCTGCGTTAGAGATGTATCGGCAGTTTCACCAAGAATACAAACAACAGCTACTGACAAAGGTTTACGATTTAGAACRAGCGTTTGATACCGAGCAGATCCAGCAAGAAAAAGAACTGCTTGATATTGAAAAGCAGGTCGCACAATTAGAACTGAGTAAAGAAAGGCTGCGTTTACAACTGGCGTGTATTTGGATCGTGGTTGCAGTTATCGCGTTAATCATCGTGTTAAGGAAAGCAAAAGCAACGCATTCGAAAAATCAGGAGTTAGAAACGCTGTCGAATGTTGACCAATTAACCAAGTTGCACAATCGTCGTTATTATCACCAGCAATTAGAAACTGGTGGCTCGTTGAATACCGACAGTGACTATCGAGTCGTTTTACTTGATTTGGATTTCTTCAAGAAAGTGAATGATACCTACGGCCATGATGTCGGCGATGAAGTACTCATCGAAACCGCAAAGCGCATCCAAGAATTCGTTAACGATGAAGAGCTGTTTATTCGCTGGGGCGGCGAAGAGTTTTTGCTGTTGCTCAAAGAAGATGAACAAATCCAGCAACGTATTCATAACGTGTTGACCTTGGTGAGCAGTAACCGTTACCAAACCGCGGCGGGGTTGCTGTCTGTGACCGTATCTATTGGGGTTAGCCACTCTGCTAATTATGCCCAAATAAACGATAACGATCACTATTTTAGAAAGGCCGACCAGTGCTTATATGAAGCCAAGCGTAGTGGGCGTAATCGAACAGTTTTTGCTGGTGATGAGTAAGTTTTTCATTATTGATGCGTARTCACTGCTCAATGTCGCTACATAAGAAAGTTTTTAATTACCTATACTGATAAATATGATAATAAAATGTCACATAATCTCAGTGATTAAAAACATAATACCAACGTCAACGTAACGTCGGTAGTTTGAACATATATAACAGGCGCAAAGGGGAGAAAGTTCGACGTGAACCATAAGAAGTATTTGAACATAAGCCACATGGTAGTGAATGTTCTTTCTCGACCTTTCTTATTGCTTGGCCTCTTGTCGTGTTTGATGTTTAGTGTTCAATCCCAATCTAAAACGTTAAAAATTGGGGTAGGGGAATGGCCCCCTTACATATCAGAAAGCATTACTGAAAATGGTTTTATCACCCATTTAGTTGTCGATATTTTGAAGGATGCGGGTTACCAATCTGATGTGCTATTTTTCCCTTGGAAGCGGGTTTATAGCAACGGTGTTAAAGGTAATATTGATCTGACGGCTGTGTGGATGCATAAAGAAGAACGGGAAGCCGACTATATTTATAGCGACCCTATTCTTAACGAACAGTTTGTCTTTTTTCACTTAAAAGATAAGCCTTTTGACTGGCAGAAACTTGACCAGTTATGGGCATACACCATAGGTGGAGATCTAAAATACAGTTATGGTGCAGAGTTCGATCAACTGCTTGTAGATAAAAAACTAACAATGGTACGAGAGCATTCGCCCGAATTGAACTTTCGTAAGCTTTTGAAAGGGCGTACCGATCTCTATATTCAAGAATTAAACGTTGGTTATTCAACCTTAAAGACTCAACTTGCTGAAAAGCAAGACCAAGTTACCCATCATCCAACTCCTGTTCTGAACAACTATAGCTATGTTCTATTTCCGAGAAGCCTTGAAGGTAGTGAACAGCTCGTGAAAGAGTTCAATGCTAGCTTAAAAGCATTCCGTGAAAGCGGTAAATATCAAGAGTACTTTGATGCGTTTCAAAATGAACAATACTTCATAAAGAAATAAATTCGAATAGTTTTCAATTGTTTTGAGTCTTAACCAGAAAGCATTCGTGTTTCCTTATAGAAGCGTTACACTAGGCACAATAACAATTCAAAAGGATAGTCAGATGTACCATGCCCACGTGTATTTTGCTTTAAGAAATGTAGAACCAGCTGAAGCATTACGCCAACGTGTTATGACCGAACGTAAAGATGTACTACAAACATTCCCGCTTGTTCAAAAGCTTGTAGGACCTCATAAAATGCCAATGTTCGAAATGCATTTCTCTGATAATGATAAGAATTTGATCGAATGGCTAGATGAAGCTCGTGGTGATATGTCTGTTCTTATTCACCCAGTGACTGGTGGTGAAGAAACACTAGATCATACCGAGCGTGCAATTTGGCTTGGTCGCGAACTGGGCGTTTTTGAAGAAAAATTGTCTAGCTAATTTCCTGTACATAAAGGTTACGTACCGCCACTAATCTTAAGTGCTTGTTAGACGAAAACAGGCGCTTGTCTAATTCCAGTGCTTACGATTACCAWTCACATCAAACTTACCTACCGAACTTAATAAAAAACCATATTTTCTTTAATTATCAACTGTTTTACTGGCAGAGTGCCGCATTACTTCTAAGGTTAAGTAAGGACATACAGTTTTAGGGGAATTCATGGGGAAATTTCGTGAGCCAGTACTGGTATTACTGTTCTTTCTAGTTGTCATCGCCATCGGTGTCCAAGGGCTCACTATTATCGAGCGAGAACACCGTCTTTCTATCGGTAAGTCATTAAATGCAGTGATTAACACCATTGATGAGGCCTTGGTTCTATGGTCGCATAACCATAGAGCTAAAGTAGAAACGATCGCAGCGCGTCACGATATTGTTGAGCTAACTCAGAAAATTTTGAATACCAAAGATGTTTACGAATTTGAACAATACCAAAAAGAAATTCGTGAGTTGATTAATCCAGAGGTTATCGCTTTTGGCTATCAAGGCTTTTTCATTGTGAGTCTAGATGCCATAAACATGAGTTCAATGCGAGATTCTAATATTGGTGAGTACAGCTTGATTGCCCAGCAGCGTATGGATCTATTTGAACGAGTGTCCTCTGGTGAGGTTTTGATCGTCCCTCCAATTTTGTCTGATGTCCCCCTCAAAAGTCGTGATAATCATATGCGAACGCTACCGCCGACTATGTTCGCCGCTTCTCCAATACGGGGAACTGATAATTCAATTATTGCGATTCTCGCGATACGCATCGATTCAGTAAACAGCTTCAGTAACTTGATGCGTTTAGGCCGGATTGGTAATACAGGCGAAACCTACACCTTTGATAAGCAAGGGGTCATGCTGACAGAAAGCCGTTTTGAAGATCAACTTTTGTCTTTAGGCTTAATTAGAAATAGAGAAGGCTCTAGCCTTAATATTCAATTGTTAGATCCCGAGGTGGACTTAACCACTGGGGTGAAACCGAGTAAAGCAATGGAGCTTATGGGTTTTACTTATTCGGTTAAAAAAGCTTTTGAAAGAAAGCCGGGGTATAACATCGAGGGCTACCGAGATTACCGTGGCGTTATGGTGTTGGGTGCTTGGAGCTGGAATGAAGAGTTGGATATCGGAATTGCTACGGAAATTGATGTTTCTGAAGCGATGAATTCGTTTGTTATCTCTCGAAATGCGATTTGGGGAAGTTTGTGTCTTACGGCTTTTCTGGCGGCGGCGTTGTCTTTGATTATGGTTAGAAATCGTTCTAAAGCGATTCAATCCATGACTCAATATCAGCACACTTTAGAAAGTAAAGTCGCCGAGAGAACGGAGAGCTTGATGAAGGTTAACTCTGATCTCCAAAGCCAAATTGTCGAGAGAGTACGAACAGAAGAAAAGCTCAAACAAGTACAGCTTGACCTTGAGGGAAGTAACCTTAAGTTGCAGGACCTGGCTTCTATCGATGGCTTAACTGAAATCCCAAACCGGAGAACATTTGATGCCAAGCTTAGCCACGAATGGAAATCTGCTCAGCAAGAAGGGTATCCTATCTCGCTACTTTTGTTCGATGTTGATGATTTCAAGCGGTACAACGATACTTTTGGACATCAAGCGGGTGATGCTTGCCTTAAGAGTATCGCAAAAATATTATCCCTTGATATAGACCGTGGGCGAGCGGATAGCATGGTTGCTCGCTATGGAGGTGAAGAGTTTGTCATGGTGTTACGACAAACCACACTTGACCAGGCTATTGCTATGGGGGAGCTGGTGAAGAAAAACTTACTGTCTGCGCAGATTTCGTTCTCAAATAGCAGTGTTGAAGGTGTGCAAGTGGTGACCATGAGTATTGGTGTAGCAACGGCAACACCTACGTTGGGACAAGGGTTTGAAATGCTGTTGAAGCAGGCTGATGAGGCTTTGTATCAAGCGAAAGCCAATGGACGAAATCGAGTTGAAACACGCAGCTAACTGCTAAATTACGACCAACCTGTCACTATGAAAAAAGCTCCTCAATCGAGGAGCTTTGCTTTATCAGCTTCTTCTTATTAGTAGAAGCGGGGGTTAAGCTTGGGCTGCGACTTTTGAGTCGCTCATTTTTTTAAGTGCTGCGTAACCAAAACCAGTTACAGCTGTACCCGCTGCAATTGCGATTAGATACATTAGAACTGGAGAGATAGCACCAGGAATTAGCAGTACGAACAAGCCACCGTGTGGAGCCATTAGTTGAGCACCGAATAGCATTGATAGAGCACCAGTTAGTGCGCCGCCTGCCATACAAGCTGGAATAACACGCATCGGGTCTTTCGCTGCAAATGGGATAGCACCTTCAGAGATGAAGCATAATCCAAGAACAAACGATGCTTTACCTGCTTCACGTTCACCGGCTTCAAATTTGTCTTTCACTAGGAATGTTGCCAAACCCATACCTAACGCTGGAACCATACCAGCAGCCATGATTGCAGCCATTGGTGCGTAAGTTTGTGAAGCTAATAGACCAACACCGAAAGTGTATGCAGCTTTGTTTACCGGGCCACCAAGGTCGAAACACATCATAGCGCCTAGAATCACGCCTAGTAGAATTGCGTTAGATGTTCCCATGTTGTTTAGGAAGTCTGTCATTGCCGTCATGATGCCTGAAACAGGGCCTCCGACGATGTAGATCATCACTAATCCAGTAAACAAGCTTGCGATGAAAGGAATGATCAGAATTGGCTTTAACGCTTCCATTGATTGCGGAAGCTGAACTTTATCTGCAATGAATTTTGCAGAGTAACCCGCAATGAAACCTGCAGCTATACCACCTAAGAAACCAGCGCCTGTTGAGCTAGCCAGCATACCRCCGATCAAACCAGGAGCTAAACCAGGACGGTCTGCGATAGAAAAGGCAATGAAGCCCGCTAAAACAGGAATCATTAGTGCGAACGCTGAACCACCACCAATGGTCATCAATGCTGCCGCTAACGTCCCTTCTTCTTTAAATGCTTCGATACCGAATACAAAAGAAAGTGCGATGATCAAACCACCAGCAACTACAACAGGAAGCATGTGTGATACACCTGTCATTAGGTGCTTATAAATACCTTTCTTCTCGTCTGTTGAAGATGAATCTGATGCTTTGGCGGTATGTGTATAGGTTGTTGCTTCGTTAAACGCTTTCTCAAACTCCTGCTTGGTCTTTTTAAGCGCAGGGCCTGTATTGGTTTTGTATAGCAGCTTGCCATTAAAACGGTCTAGTGGAACATCAATATCGGCAGCAATGATGACTAAGTCAGCTTCCGCGATATCTTGATCGGTAAGTTGGTTTTTTGCACCGACAGAACCGCGAGTCTCGACTTTAATCTGGTGTCCAAGGCGTTTGCCTTCTTCTTCCAGTGCCTCAGCTGCCATAAAGGTATGTGCCACACCTGTAGGACAAGCGGTAATCGCAACGACTTTCTTTGCTCCTGATACATCAGAGTGAGTTGCCTCTACAGCTACTGTTTGTGAAGCATCGAGCTCTTTAGCTTCTTTCACTGCATTTTCTAAGAAAGCTTTTGCATCAGAAGTGCATTGCGAAATGTCTGCTTGGTACACTTTTTTACCGATGAAGCGAGCGGTATCTACCGGTGTATTAGCGGCAATAACGATAACGTCTGACATCGCAATCGCGTTTTCTGTAAGCGGTTGATTTGGCAGAACGCTTGATTGGCATTCAATGTTTGCATTCCATGCTAGAGACTTAGCTGCTTGCTCTAAAAGGCCTGCTGCGATGATGCTGTTTGCTACGCCACTAGGGCAAGCAGTAATGATCGAAATATTCATAGTTTAACCTTTGTCCTAAATGCTTGCGTCGTACTGGTTAGTAAGAGCACTAAGCGATTGTAATTGGATTTGATTTTGTATTGAGTCCAGCTCTTGTTGGCTGGTTAGCCCTACACCTACCTGTGACACTGCTAATGCAGATAGGGCAGTAGCGAATGAGAGTAAATCGTTTTTCGGCAGTTGCTGCATGTGTCCCCAGCAAAGTCCTGCAACTAGAGTGTCCCCAGCACCTACGGTACTGACCACTTCCATACGAGGCGGTTTAGCTTGCAACCATTCGTTTTGGTGTAACCACATAACGCCTTCTGCACCCATAGATACAACAATATTGTCGATACCCTTATTAGCGAGTTCAGAAGCTGCCGCTCGGCATTGTTCTGCGGTGTGAAGATCACGTCCTACAAACTGAGCTAGCTCTTCATCGTTGGGTTTGATTAGCCAAGGGTTAGCATCCAAGCCAGCAGCTAACGCGTCGCGGCTACTGTCGAACAGTACCTTCTTGCCCATATCATGAAGTTTCTTGATCCATGAAGCGCATAACGTTGGTGAAATACCTTGTGGCAGACTACCTGCGATTACAAAGTATTCATGATCCACTGCAAGCCCAAATAATGTGCGTTCGAATTGCTCGATAGCAATAGGAGTTACCTTAACACCCGGGAAATTGATGTCGCTTACTTCGCCGCTTGTTTCAACCAACTTAACGTTGATACGGGTCGAACCTTCAACACGTACGAACTTGTCAGTTGCACCCATTGATTCAAACAATTGGCAGAACAACTCTTGGTTGTCTTGCCCTAAAAAGCCAGTCACAGTCACATCAGCACCTAACTCACTAAGCACTTTTGCTACGTTGACCCCTTTCCCCGCAGCGTGAAATGCACTTTGGTTAACTAGACTTACAGAACCGTGATTTAAAGCATCTAAGTTGCCTGTTAGGTCAAGGGCAGGGTTGAGCGTAACTGTAACGACTTTCGTTTGTTTTAAAGATTGTGTCATAGCCAACTCCTTAACCTTCACCTAGTCCTGAAGTGATCGCTTTACCGATCGCYTCAAGAGCTTGAGGGGCATCTTGTCCTTCCGCAGTAAATTGCAGTTGGTGGCCATGTTTTACGCCTAAAGCGATAACTTTCATCAGGCTTTTCGCATTAACTGATYTTTTGTCACCATCTAAGTTCGACACTTTAATTGCTGACTCAAATTTCTTCGCTTCAGCGACAAGCATTGCACCTGGGCSGGCATGTAAGCCGTGTGCATTCTTAATCTTGAATACCGCAATGTTGTTATTGGTTTCGTTTTCAGCGCCGTCAGTCGCTGATACAACTGCGATATCTTCACCTCGTAGTAGGGCAATCGCTTGTTCTGTAGTGGTGTTTAGGAGTTGTTCTTGTTTACCAGCGAAGACCAGCTTACTGATGTTCGAAAGAATGTTTTGGTGTGCGCTATTACATGCAGCAAAAGTAATAAGTCCTTTCACTGGTGTGTTTTCGTATTCGCAGTGGTTGGCCGTGGTGACAAACGAAACCGCAGTGCGAGTCACACCTTTGTCACTACCGAGTAGCCATAAGCCTTTACCTAAGTGAGTAGGTGACTTGGTTACAACGTCAGCGACAAATGAACTATCGGTGCAGCCAGTATTTTTCAGTAAACCACCTGCTACAGCAGACATCTGAACCATATCGCTTGCTGGGAATAACAGCTGAACAAGTGAAGCATCTAGGTCTGCTTCTAACTGAACTTCACCGTTTAGTAGGGCAATGATTTCTTGTGCAGATACAGCGTGTTTCAATTTGTCTTCAACACCATCGGCAGATAGCACTTTGGTCAGTTGTTTTAGAATGCCCAAGTGTTCATCAGACTTAGCTGCAATACCGATAGCAACATACACTTTATTGCCGTCAGCCCAATCAATACCTTGAGGGAAGTGATGAACAATAACACCCGTTTGCTTCACTAAATCACGCGTGTCCGTTGTGCCATGTGGTATTGCGATACCGTTACCAAGGAACGTCGAGTTTTGAGCTTCACGGTTTAGCATGCCTTCAACGTAGCCTTGCTCAACTAAACCTTTATTTGTTAAATCTTGCGCAATGGCGCGAATTGCATCGGTTTTATTGGATGCCGACTTCTGCATTTTAATGTCGTTCGAGTTCAATTTGAGCATGGTGCCTCTTTAGCTTTTCGCTTTAAATTCAGTTGTGTGTCCCGATCCGTTCGCTTACTTTAGTTGCTGAACAAGTTAAGCTGAATCGGTTCAGCAAAAATTTTAAAAAAATTCAGCAAAACGATCTTATTGTTGAAAACACCGAAGTTGCTGCTCAGTTATACGATATGCCCTCAGACATTTTAGCTTTTCTTAGCTCTAATGATGGAGTGATAAACATCGCTTTTTGGATTTTGCTGAATCCTTTCAGCTTTTATACTGAATCGATTCAGCGTATAATTCAACTCAACCAAGGATCGAATCTATCGTTCTATGATCCGACGCACAAAATGAAGGCACACGATATGACACTGGATGAAATAGCAAAACTGGCTGGGGTATCAAAAACAACAGCAAGTTACGTTATTAACGGTAAAGCTCAAAAATACCGTATAAGTGAGAAAACTCAACAAAAGGTAATGGCCGTAGTTAATGAACATAACTATCGTCCAGACCATGCTGCGTCTTCATTGCGTGCCGGTAATAGCCGTTCGTTTGGTTTGATTATCCCGGATCTAGAAAACACCAGTTATGCCAGATTAGCGAAATTGCTTGAGCAAAACTCAAGAAAGGCGGGCTACCAGATCTTAATAGGGTGTTCTGATGACGATGCTGAAACTGAACAAAAAGTCGCACAGGCACTAGTCAGCCGTAGAATCGATGCCTTGTTTGTCGCAAGTGCAATGACTGATGCTAACGACTTTTACCTTGGCTTGCAGAAGTCGGGTACGCCAGTAATCGCGATTGACCGACCGTTAGATGATGAACATTTTTCGTGTGTGATCAGTGAAGACTTTGGTGCTGCTTTTGAGCTGACCCAATCATTGATCGAGAAGAACGTAGAGACTGTTGGCTTGATCGGTGCGCTGCCTGAACTAAATATTTCTCGTGAACGTCAGTTGGGCTTTGAATCTGCAATGAAAGCAAAAGACAAGTTATCTATGGTGGGCTACGGCGAACACTTTAATCGTGATTCCGGTAAAACTGTACTGGAAGAGTGGGTGAAGCAAGGCACTGTGCCAGATGCGATTGTGACGACCTCTTATACTTTGCTTGAAGGTGTGTTGGATGTGCTACTGGAGAAACCTGAGTTGATGCAGTCATTAAAACTTGCGACGTTCGGTGATAATCGATTACTGGATTTCCTTCCTACAAAAGTAAACTCGCTGCCGCAGCAATTTGAAGTTATTGCTGATAGTGCATTAGCTTTGGCGTTGAATGCATCAGCAAAACGTTATCAAGCCGGTATTGAACTTGTACCCCGTAAAATCATTAAGCGTTCGTAAGCCCCGTAAATCGTAAATAATAAGTATGAGCGCCCTGGTATCTAGCATCAGTTCGCGTTCATAAGTAATAAAAATTCCGCGAGTGATACGGTAGCTAACAGCAGCGCGAAGCATTTCCAAAAGAACACAGGGTTACGCTGTAACAGTGGTCTTTGTTTTGATTCCTTTTGTAGCTTTGCGTTAGGGTGAGTTAAGTCTGCAATAAATTCGCTTAAAACCTGATAACGAAATTTTGGGTTAGGGTGGCAGGCTTTTTTAAGCGTCAGGTCTAACCATACTGGTAATTGGGTTCGAGTTTTCAATAAGGAATGATATTGCCAATCCTGATGACGAGCCTTTGCTAAAGATTGGGTATCCACTTCGTTGTAAGGTAATTCTCCAGTCAGCATTTCATAGCAGATCACAGCAACTGAAAAGAGATCAGATTGTGTTGTTGCTAYCCCATCATTAAGGTATTCGGGTGCGATATAGTTGGCGGCGCCAAGAGGTTGTTGATCCTCTAATGTTGAATCGGACTTAATTTCCTCTAACCCTTTCACAAGCACAGCGCCTAAATCGATAAGTTTAATCTCATCGTTTTCTAGAACCATGATGTTCTCTGGTTTTAGATCTCTATGCACCATATC